>JABSPQ010000403.1 GCA_013214205.1 Flavobacteriales bacterium | reverse complement strand
TTCACTTTCATCCGTGTAGGGCTTTGCCTGAATATTGTCATCTACAATGAAAACAGCTTCATTATCAACAAGCTCCTGACAAATTACTTTGGCCTGTTTCCACACATGCTTCTCATTCACAAAACCACTAGATAAAAGTCGAGTGAATTCATCATGACTTATTACATTGTCTGTAATATCTGATAACCCTGTACACGTTACCTAAAAAAAACTGGCCATTAAGCCCTCCTGATAAATCTGCAATAAGTTTTCAACATCCATATGTAAATTATCATTTATAACTGCGTAACATGAGTGAATAATTAACTCTTTATCTACCATGTGTTTAAAACTAAAAGTTCTTTAATATTAACATCAAGTACTTTAGCAATTTTCTTCAAATCGACTAAGTGTGGTTGTGCTTTATTATTGCAAATGGCGGCAATTGTATTTGGGTTTTCACCAAGTTTGTCGGCCAACTCTCGTTGACTCATTCCCTTGATAATCAGGAGTTCCTTTATCCTGTTAATTCTATCTGCCATTTTTCAAAGTTAGCTAACAGCAAAGGTTTGCACAATAGGCAAAATTTCAACCGCACGTCAAACCGATAGATATATCGGTTGAACCTATATATCTATCGGTTTGACATATAATAATAGTTTGAAAAATATTTGTGTATAAAAGCAGGAGTTAATAACTACGTAGATTCATTCACGTAAATGAAGCTATTCATTTTGCTCTCTCCGACTAGTTTAAGTAAGTTTTATGGTTGGTTGTACTTCCATCAATCAGAACCCGAATTAAATAAATTCCTGCTGCTCCTTTCACTTCTATTTTTGATTTCCTTTTTGTAAGGATTTTCTCGCAACTTCCTTACCTGCCTTGTTGTAAACAATTGCTAAACCGTTATGGAGAGCTGTTATATGTATGTTTCTGTTAAAGTTGTAAACCGATGCTTCGGTGTTTCGCTCTTCAATATTAACTGTCGAAAATTTCCCCGCAACAATTTCTTTGTCGGGAATTGATTCGTAAGTAAAATCGAAAATGGTAATGGTAGTTGCGTCGGAAAATGAAAAAAGCTGTACCCAGCCATAATGTGTATTGGCTCCTATTGCAAATTTTACTCCGAGGTATCCCGTTGCTCCTTGAAAATCGCCTCCCGATATAGTGTTGCCAAATGAGTTTGTAACTGCTCCGCCGGTAGACAGTTTATTAGTAAACATGGTGCTGCTCCAGCCTAGCATAGCAACTTTTCCATGGTTGGTTGTACTTGTGCCACCCGATGAAAAGGTGAGCGAAAAACTTATTGATAATCCGTAATCTAATGCCAATGGCCCATTGCTCCACTGCTTTATATAACCGGATACAACTGAATTGCCGTTTAATCGAACACTAGCAATAGACACATGTGTGCCTGTAGAAAAATTTGCGGTTACGTTAGATTCGTCAAAAGTCTTAAGATTAAAAGTTAAATCTGTTTCACCTCCCCCATCAAAATCCAGTTCGAAAATATTTCCTAATATGAACGAAAGTAAAGTGTCGGGATCGATGTTGGAATAAACTATTTAGGATTTAGCATTGTTTGCCAACAGTAAAGCACCTGCAACTACCGAATACGTTGCTATATTTTTATTGGAATGGTGTATTGACTTAATTTTAACTTTAAAGTTAATCTTAAAAAAGCAACGTGCCGAACGGGGTTAAACAAAAAACAGCTCGATTGCCGAATTGCTTTACCATCTAAATATATTTAATACTTAATTCAATTGAACTTTATGACTGGATGCTTTACCATTTCCAGAAATCTTGATCATATGAATGCCAACACTTTCTGTAACATTAATTTTTTCGTTTCCTCCTTTCAAATAAGTTCGAGCTATTTCTTGTCCAGCTATGTTATATACAACGGCTGTGCCTTTACCTTGGCTTATAATGTGAATGTTTCTGCCATAACTGTAAACTGTCGGTCGGTTTTGTTGCTCTTTAATACCAACAGAAGAAGTTTGTCCCGACTTTATTCCTTTATCAGCAATGGCTTCGTAGGCATATTTAAAAATTAAGGTTTGATCGACTTTAAGACTCACAGCAATGTTTATCCAACCATAATGTGTTTCTGTTCCAATTAAAAATTTGCAACCCAAATACCCAGCTATGTCTGTAAAAACCCCACCTCTGTTGTATGTTTTTTCCATTACCCAAGCTGATTCGTCCGAGGAATAAACCAAATTAGAATAAGTCTTGAAATAACCCAGTTCACCCATATTCCCACTTCCTTGGGTGCCAGGGAACAGACTAGAACCATCTGCAAAACTGCGGGTAATATCTATTGTAGATTCGAATGCCATGGCCAAAAGACCTTGATAGGTAGAAGGAAGATAATCGGTAGTATGAGTATAAAACGAACCAATCAATTGATTTCCATGCAGCCTAACAACTGCTAAGTCGGCATGAACAAGCTCATCTACTCCTGAGATAGTTTGAATTTTAAATGAATAATCTGTGTTTCCATCTTTGTTAAAGTCTAATTCAAAAACATCCCCATTTGCCAATATTAAAACAGAATCTGGATCAACGTCGGTATAAATAACTTCGGCTTTAGTTGCGTTCACCATTAGTATGGAACAAGCTACAGCACTGTATTTGGATAAGTTTAAGATTGTTTTATTCATATGGCTTTTATCTAGGATCTAAGCGCTCCCCATTCAAATTGAATTTTGTTTTCTTTTAACCCTGCAGAGATTTGATTGGATGCTTTTAGAAATATTTCTTGAGGAATTTCGAAACGGGATACTACTTTTATTACAATCTGTTTTCCCATTGCAAGAAGATTGGTTTCTACCAGTTCACCAGATTTTACAAAGAGTACATACTCCATCAACTTTTTCTCTAAAAGTTCTAAGTGCGCTAATTCATCATCCCAATTTAATTGGTCGGCTATAGTTAAAAAGCACTTATCGTCGGCAAAATTAATGTTGTCTATTTGCCCTAAATCTGTAATTGCCATGTGGTAATGTTAAGTTGAATAACATCACAAAAGTAACCCTTGTTGAGCTGATTAAAGAAAGAAGTTAATTAAGAAATAACGAGGTCGCCAATGTAAATTACCTCTTTTGATTTCTTTAATCTCAATATAATTTCACTTTCCGATTGCGTATCGGAACCAAAGTTGGTAATGAGTTTGGCCTTAATTGTAGGAGGACCAGCTACACGTTGCTGGGTGGTTCCATAATAATTAACCTTAACCTTGTATTTGCCCTTTATTGCCTTTTTTAGAAGAAACTCCTCTGGTCCATATCCCCTAGTAAAGTCGTTCGAAATGTATCCGCCCATCTTTGTGTTTCTATTTTGTAAAAACATTTTTCTCCTCTTGGGTCAATTACCCAAAGGTCAATATCCACATTGTCGGCGTCCCAATCAATAACAATTCTGATGTCGGTAGGTAAACTGGTAATTAAATTTTCGTCTATAAAGTCAGTTTTTAAAGCAGTTTTACTATTAGAAATAATCGAATTGATTTCGCCGAGTACAATGTTTTCTATCTCAGGAAATCTGTTGTCCCAATCTTTTTTTACCACTTTGTAAAGCATCTCAATTGCTTCTTGATCTCTATTTTGCTTGTGCAACGCAAGTCCCAAATCTCGGTACGACTGCGGTTCTTCTTCTCTTTGCTTTAATATTTCTTCGTAAACAAAAATGACCAATCCAACCTCTTTCCATTCCATTAAAACATTCGCAAGTACTTTTAGCAACTCGTGATTTTTCAATTAAATTTCGGCTAAGTTGGATATCACTCTAATTGATTCTTTTGTTTTTCCCTTTTGATGTAAAGCTCTAGCCGCATCTGCAATAAAGGTGGCTTCGTCTACATGATCTACCTTGAGCTCTAAATATTTTGCGTAGCAACTGTCTTTATCTGCTTTCGAAAGCGTTGTATAAATCTCATTGTCAGGTTTCCATTCAGTAATCTCTATTTTCTTTATCGTTTTTTTCCATCACATTACCTCGGAAAGGCCTAAAGTCACTCTCGTTTACAGATTGAGGTAATTCCCAATTCCCTTCAACTGTAATTCCATCAACATAATAAACAGAGGAGTTTGGCCTAGCTCCTCTCACGCTTGCAATTCCCCCATCGTTTGAAGTAAGTTCTCCAGCAGCAGATCGTCCCGACGACCTATAAGAGCCGCTTTCAAGTCTCGCTGCTTCATCATTATCAACAACAGTTGCAGAACCACCTCTCGTGTCAATTAGCGGTACTTCATATGCAACAACTTGTACATCTTCCAAACACATTTCTTCTTCTTCTTCTTCTTCTTCTTCTTCTTCTTCTTCTTCTTATTGTTC
>JABSPQ010000402.1 GCA_013214205.1 Flavobacteriales bacterium | reverse complement strand
TTACCGTCGGTACCCGTTAGAGTTATCTATATAACAAACAAAAACGGGTGGAAAATACTATGTTCAAAAAGCGATTCGTTCAACATGGCATTTCTGGGCGGCAAGCGCCCGAAAAACCTTAATTCGTTCTGTATGGGGAATAAATCGATCAGGTAGAATTTTATGAAACATTATTTATGCATATTACTATTGTGTTTGAGTCAACTCACATTTGCACAAACAAACACACCAGAAGCAGTATTAAAACATTTAAAGGAAGACAATCCCAAGGTCAAAGATCTTGATAAATGTTTTAGCAAACGGCCTTTGACGAAGCTAAGTCTGGCAGGAGTAGGGGAAGGAGTCAATGACATCAGTGCTTTAAAAGGACTTCCCTTGACAGAGCTAAGCCTTTTTGGAACCAAGGTTAGTGATATTAGCGCCTTGAAAGGAATGCCATTAACCCACCTTACTCTAACATTTAGCCAAATAATGGACATCGGCGCATTGAAAGGAATGAAATTGACCCAGCTGAATCTTGATATGAATCCAAATTTTATAGACATAAGCGTGTTAAAGGGAATGCCTTTGAAAGAACTTAATCTCGAATTCACTAAAGTAAGTGACATTAGTGCTTTAAAAGGAATGCCTTTAACTAAACTGAATTTAACAATGAATTCAGTCACGGACCTCAGTGCATTGAAAGGAATGCCCATGATAGAACTTAAGCTTAAATCGATCAAAGTAAGTGACATTAGTGCGTTAAAGGGAATGCCCTTGAAGAATTTAATGATAATAAGAACTGATGTCGATAATATAAGTGCATTGAAAGGAATGCCTTTAACAAAATTATGGCTAGTTGGCAATAACATAGTCGACCTCAGTGCATTGAAAGGAATGCCTTTGAAAGATCTAAATCTCAGTAGCTCCTGGAGAATCAATAATATCAGCAGCTTGAAAGGCCTTCAATTAACAGAGCTTGCTCTTAGTGGTACCGAAGTAAGTGACATAAGTGCTTTGAAAGGTATGCCTTTGAAAGTTCTAAGTCTCCCAAAAACAGCTAAGGACATAGATTGGCTAAAGGATATGAAAACACTTAAGAAGATCAATTATATGCCAGTAGCAGAATTCTGGAAAAACTATAAGCCGCAGAAATAATAACAATGAATTTAAATACAGAACAAGCGCCCCCAGTCCTCATGCTTCGGCCTGAGGCGGGACGTTATGTAGGGGTATATATGAAATCTGGCATAGATAATTGTCTTTTAATGTGTGAACAAATAACAAACGGACGAACTGTATTCATATGAAGATTCCATGTGAAGAGTGTGGCACTATGATTTTGCCCATTACGGCAGAACGTACAGGTGGGTTTTGTATGCCGTGTCAGGGTGAAAATAAATATAAAGAGTGGACCAAAGAATCCGAAAGAAATCGTGGAAAGGACAGAGAATTCTTGGTAGCACTTAAACACCAAGAATGGGTCTATACAACTTTTGAAAAGCTTGTTCCCAGATCAGTTAATTTAAAAAAAGTAAGTATTATTTATCACAAATTCGATGTTTTATTGGGACATAAAGATCAATCAATGTTTATCATACACGACAACGAGAATGGTGGCTTATATAACAATGAAATTATCAAATATAATTTGTATCGTATTAATGACAAAATTATAGACCTTCTAAATAAATGTAATAATACTGAAAAACTTGCCCATGATATAAGTGTGCGAGACCAGGATTTTGGCTCATTTACGGGGCCATGTTCCAAAGAAGAGTTAGAAAATTTGAAGGAGCAGTCACAGAAAGAGGAGTTTTTAGAATATAAGGAATTTCTTCCTATATTGAAAAACTTGTGCGAAGATTGTACACTTAATGAAAAGTATCTTTTTTATATGCAAATCACTGAATTTCAGGAATTGAAATGAATATATTAATTAATAAAGAATACATAACAATAAAGGATTGAAATGACTCTTGTGGTCATCATCAATCCTCTAGTTCGAGAAGCCGGATGTGTCTTATAAGGGGATTGCTTCTAGCCGGATGGGCTAAGTGAGATTTTTTCTATAACCACTTCTTCATATTTC
>JABSPQ010000401.1 GCA_013214205.1 Flavobacteriales bacterium | reverse complement strand
TTGGCTATCTGAACTTGATTGTAACCTTCCTTGAGCATACAGGAGATTGTATATCTTTGATTAACGGTAATATGCGCCATACAACTTCTTTTTTAGTGATTTGAAGCAGTAAGGTAAATATTCCATCGAAACAGAAAGAGGGATTGTCCTCTTTTTGTTTCGATAATTTACACTTAACGCAGCAAATCTGAAAGTTGCATTTATTACTTGAATTTAGGTGATGTATTAATATTAATAAAAACGATTGGATCAGGTGTCTTGTACTATTCTGTTTATTTAAATGTAAAGTACTGTATTACAGTCGATAATTATTATTGGTGGGTGCTTGGGTGTTTTGTGGAGGATTAATTCAGATAAACCCTATTAGAATAACTTTCTTTTCCTTCAACATTTACTTTAACTATGTACAGGCCTTTTCGGTCATTTATTCTGAATGAGTTTTTGTTTCCTTTTATTGATTCTGAGTGAATCTTTTTTCCATTAGTGGCATAAACGGAAATAGTGCCTTTGGGTGAAGTGTGTTCTTTTAAGTTCACATGGATGTTGTTATCAAAACTGTATATAGGTGGGGTGTGGAGCTGATCACTTCTTTTGATTCCATTTAACAAACATGGTTGTTGCCAGTTTACTTCGTCAGGATTCATACTAATTGCTTCATTGGGAGTTTCGTTGTATGCCGATGCTCTAACGGTGTAGCTGTTTACGTAGTTGGCAACGTCTATTAGAATCCAGCCGTAGTGGGTATTGGAATCTATTAGAAACTATAGTCCCAAGTACTTTTCCGACTCATTGACCCTGGCTCCCCAAGTCGCATCGTTGCTATATGCTAAGCCAAGAGTTGCGGTTGAGTTGAACGAATCTACATTGTTGGATGGCCCCAAGGAACTGGTTGATTCTAGCACCTTTACTGTCCACCATGTATATGTGCGGGCTGTTGTATAAGGGCAGTAAAAGTATGTGTATAAGCCGGTAAGGTACTCATATGTATGAAAGGAGTAACTAGTATAAGTGTATATGTTGGGGATGGCATAAATTGAATTGTCGTTTCCTTTAATTCGTAAATATGATGTGGTGCCATCCATATCAAATTTAAAAGTGAAATCTGTAATGTCGTCGCAGTGTTCTCCTGTATTGTTAATGTTTACTTCGAAAACCCCGGTGTCGTTGGGGAGCGTTAAAACAGAACCTTGTGTTAAATCATAACCTATAATTGACACATTTGAGTTCGACGGAATTGCTATGACGGATGCAGCCACAACAGAGTACGCGGCTAGCTTTTTAAGTTGGTTCTTATTCATAACGTTTTTGTTTTCAGTGTGTATAACAACTGATTTGAATTAGGGATTATATCCCTAATACACCAAAAACGAGATGTCTTCTAAAATTTAATTGAAATAAACTTGCTTAGAATAGTAATTACTCAAAAAACACCGCTACGTCATCTTGCGCTTTTCTTTTTAAATTTGGCACGTAAGCAGGGGAGGCTGGGTAGCCAACAGGAAGTAATAAATAAGGTTTTTCGTTGCTAGGTCTATCTAGAACTTTGGACAAGAAGTTCATCGGACTTGGGGTATGGGTTAGTGTAACAAGTCCGGCGTTGTGGATAGAGGCGATTAACATTCCCAGGCTATTCCTACAGATTCGTTTACATAATAGTTTTTCTTTTTGGCATCGTCTTCTCCTAAATCGTACGATTTTTTAAGACTATTATAAGCCATGGGGCTATTTCTAAAAATGGCTTGTTCATGTGGGTGCCAATGGCTTCTAAATCTTTTTTCCAGCTCTCGCTCATTCTGGATTCGTAGCTTTCTTTTTCTTCTATTTCTGCTGCTGTTCTAATTTGAGTTTTAATATCTGCACTTGAAACTGCGCAGAATGTCCACGGTTGTTTGTGTGCTCCCGATGGGGCAGTGGACGCTGTTTTGATTATGTTTTCAATTACTTATTTTGCTACTGGTTTGTCGGAGAAATCCCTTACGCTTCTTCTTTTATCTAATAGTTGATGAAAGGCTTCACTTTTATTAAGCATCTCGTCTTCCGAAAAATATTGGTCTTGGTAGGCAATATGTTTGTGTCCGTTTATTGTTTTTTCTGAGGGTGATTCCATATCAGTAATCTTGATTTCTAAATAAGTTGGCGTTAAGTTTATAAATGTCAATAAAATAGATGGATAAACATACCTGATTTGTCCTGTTTTATTTTTTTTATTTTCTTAAATTATGGATTACCTAATTACCAATCTCTCTATTTTAAGTGTCCACTTGGAACAGCCAAAAATACCAATCTACAACGAAAACAAGTTGCGCTTAGCGCATTTATCCTCCTTCTCTAAATAGAGAGGAGCAGAAGGAGGATCCGCCCATCGCTTAATTATGCCGTTCGTAGAATAGAGAGGAGAGGGAGGGAGTCCGCCCGTCGCTTAATTATGCCGTTCGTAGAATAAGTGTAAAAGAGTTAATATTCTGCCTGCCTGGTAATTACAGAATAGTAATCTGTTTTTCATGTATAGGCATGATGATCTCCCTGTCAATGCCTATAATTAGTAGAGAATTAACCCTGCCCGTCCGGTAACGCGCAGGATAGTGCGTAATGTGTGAGGGTTAGTTTTATGTAGTTTTGTTGGATAAAGCAAGCAGACCTTTGGGAAATGTTACGATTAATACATATAAGACAAACTATAAACCGGGTATGAAAGCGATTGTTAAAATCTCCTTATTTCTTCTCATAATCTTACACAGCACATCAGGTTTTCCCCAGTGCGTAAGTCCAACCGATTGCGATGGGGATGGAGTATTGGATAATATTGATTTAGACGACGATAACGACGGAATACTAGATGTCGATGAGGTTGT
The DNA here is from genome assembly GCA_013214205.1 of Flavobacteriales bacterium. Classification (GTDB taxonomy): domain Bacteria; phylum Bacteroidota; class Bacteroidia; order DT-38; family DT-38; genus DT-38. The sequence goes on along the minus strand of JABSPQ010000401.1, from coordinate 13,396 downwards.
TGGAAATTCTTCAACTAGTTGGGGGCTGGTGAACCCTACAACTGCTAATGGAGTTATTGACAACAGTGGATGTCTAAACGGAGGTGATCCAATCGGATATAACATAAGCAATCCGCCATCTCAAGGTGATTCTGACGGTAATATTTATTTCTCGAAATCTGCTTTTGGAGGCTTACCTAAAGATGGCGATTTCGAAATGACGTTCGATGTTCCGGTAAATATTCGAATAGCTTCAAATACAGCGCAGTTTGGTGTCCCTGATGATGGGCTTAATTATTTGAATAGTATAGATGATGATATTCAAATTGACACTGATGGTTCGGGTTTTAATTTTGTAACAGGGAGAGGAGTCGACAATTTTATTGCTTCTGGTCTAGCATCAGGTCTTGTTAACTACGATGTGCCTGTGGGTGGTGGTGGTGCTGGTCTACCACGTCACCATGCTAGAGCTCGAAATCAAACGTGGTACATTGATATATTCAATGTCACTACCATATTTATGCAATTTAAGCCCGGTACAGAGAATTCACAATATGCCATTGGCGTTAGTCCTATATCAGTATGCGAGCCTTTAGATACCGACAATGATGGGATTCCTGATTATCAAGACACAGATTCTGATGGTGATGGATGCGCAGATGCTATTGAAGGTGGAGGTGGGTATCTTGGATCTGATTTGACGAATGGAATGTTGTGCGACAATCCTACTTGCGTAGATGCCAATGGGGTGCCAATACGTGCCGATCCTACTCAATCTGTAGGAGAAAGTAAGGATCCAACTTTAGTAGGTCCAGATTGTGGCCCTAGCTGTACTTTAACTCCAACCGATCTTATTTGTGTTGGTGACGGGAACGGTGGGTTGGATTTAGTAATACATATTGCTATACCCAACTACGATATCCAATGGAATGGGGCTGTAACAGATGAAACGAACATGTCTACTGCAACTCATACTAAAACAGGAGTTCTTCCCGGTACCTACGAAATTACAGTTACCGATGATGGAGGTGACGTTTTTTCATGTTCCGCAACAATTATAGAACCATCACCAATAACACTAGCATTAGACCAAGTAGAACATGAAAGTTGTGTGCAAACATGCGTTGGTTCAATTGAAATTACAGGGACAGGAGGTGTGTATAATGATAAATACGCTTCTACATCAGCTACTTATGGAGGCGGGACGGCAATTGGTGGACAGACAACAACTACTTTCGATTTAGCAATGGCTCTTAGTCAGGCCAACGTAGATGTAAATACACTAAAGGAAATTTGTATCTCTGCAACGGGAAAGGTAAAGGAAATGACCTTTACTTTAGAGAGTCCTTCAGGAGAGCAGCAATTGTTGAGTTCTACGCCTAGTGGTAGTAATAATCAGGCAGTAACAGGTATGTGCTTTGATGTTGCTGCTGTTGCCAGTGCTAGCAACCATCCATATACAGGAAACTGGATTCCAGAAGAAGGTACAGCGCTTGATGCTGCTGGCAACCCACTAATAGGAAGCACAGCAAGCGGTGATTGGCACTTGGTTGTAGCCAATACAGGTGTGAATGCAGGAGTGTTAACCTACTGGTCAATGACTTTTGAAGAATTGGTTACATCTACTGGTCCACCTACTTTTATATGGGCTGGGCCAAGTGCAAATGGAGAAACCAACGACGACATTGTACAAATCTGTGCTGGAACATATACAGTAACTGCATCAGACGATGCTGGATGTACAACAACATTAGAGCAGATTATAAATCCAGCCATATTAACCACAGCTGATATAGACCCTGTGTCTGATCAATGTTTAACAGGCAATAGTTTTAATTTTAACTATTCAGGCTCTATAGAAGTAGGCCAAACATATCTATGGGATTTCGGAACAGATGCCACAGGAGGCAGCACTACCTCCGAGGATCCTGCAGGAATAACCTATACATCCGCTGGCACCAAAACGGTTTGTGTAACAGTAGCTACTGATCTATTTGTAGAACAAGTAATTCATAGATGGGGCTTTGATGAGGGGAGTGAGAACTGGAATCGTCAAAATAACAATAGCAATGCAATAACTTCTGTAGGTCATTCCACAGATGCTGCAACTGATATTTTGGGTTGTCCTACCGCTAATATTCCTGCTTCACCTAGTGGAACGGGTTTTATGGTAACAGAAGACAGTGAAGTAGGTAAGCTTTATGTAGAAAGTCCAGATAATTTAAACCTCAATTTAAGTGCTATTTATGGTGGAACATTGGCTCTGGATTGGATAGCACAGACCTATGACCTATCTGGAAAACTTCGCGCTATTCCAATTTTAGTTTTTCTGGTGGGCAATGGTGGTGCTACCGTAGAAGCAACTATAGCTGGAGGCAGCTTGGGGAATTCAGGATGGCATACCTTAACTGTTACCGTAGACGATGCAAATTGGAGTGGAACTGAAGCTGATCTGCGAGCCATCTTAGCAGATTTTGATAGATTTGAAATTATGGCAGAGGGGATTTCGTCAGAACCATACAACTGTACAAAGGGTGAGTTTATTGCAATTGATGAAATAGAATTTACTTCGCCATCTGGCTTTTGTACCGATACAGAATGTGTCACTTTCGATGTAAATCCAGATGCTACATCAACGCTAGTGGGTACCAACTTAGATTGCTTTGGAGTATGCAATGGCGAAGTAGCCAGTACACCAACAGGAACTGGTTTACTATCAATTAACTGGATAGGCCCAACCATTACCACCACGCCAACTTTAGCCGATGATGAAGACTTAACTGGCTTATGTGCTGGTACGTATAATTTAACTGTTACCGATGCTGTAAACTGTTCGGTTGTGGATCAAATTATTATTACTGAGCCAACCGTGCTTGGAGTAAACATGTTGGGCAACAACCCAAGTTGTAATGGAATTATAGATGGAACTGCAACTGCTGCCGAAATAGGTGGTACGGCTAGTTATACTTACTTATGGAACGATAATCAAACTAATGCTACAGCAACTGGTTTGGGAGCAGGAACTGTTACAGTTACCATAACTGATGGCAATGGATGTACCGAATCGGGAGAACAAACCTTAGTAGAACCAGATGCAATAATTGTTACTACAGGTTCTGTTAGTTCTAATTGTGGAGCGGCCGATGGTACCGCTAGTGTTATATCTGTAACCAATGAGGTAGGTGGCTACACAGTTTTATGGGATGCGAATGCAAACGATCAAACAACCGACGATGTAATTAATCTACTAGCTGGTTCTTACGATGTAACTGTTACCGAAATAGGAGGGAGTGGATGTGCTGCAACCGCAACCGTTTCAATTAGCGACCTTTCTACATTGGCTGTAACAACTGGTAATGCAGTTGATGCTACATGCGCCGCTGTAACCGACGGAAGTTTTGATGTAATACCAACTGGTGGTAACGTAGATTACATTATTCGAATAGATGGCGTTGTGCATAGTACAGTAAGTTCGGCAGGAACTTTTACCATTAGTAATCTTGCTCCTGGGAATTATGCAGTGGAAATAGAAGATATAAATGGTTGTATTGCAACATCAACAGAAACGGTTGGTTTTGGACCAGATATAGTTGCAACGGTTACCGTAATTACTCAGCCATATTGCCCAACAACATGTACCGAGGGCGAATTGTTTGTTGATGGAGATATAAACGCACCTTACATTTATTTGTGGGATGTTGCAACAACAAGTCAAACAGTTTCGAATGCAGTTGGATTAGTTGAAGGGAATTATTGCGCTACCATTACAAATTTAGTAGGTTGTACTGCAAGTGCATGTGGCGATTTGTTGGCTAAACCTGTTATGATTTTTACCATTACACCAATACATTTAACATGTTTTGAAAATGGAACAGGAGAAATTGACTTAGTACATGTTACGGGTGGAAATCCGCCTGGAATTCCTTGGACTTATACTTGGAGCGATGCATCTGTAAACGGATTAGGCTCTACTGGTTTAGATGCTGGAGATTATACTGTTACAATAACAGATGCTTTGGGAGTAACTGTTTCGTACACTACTACAGTTGATCAACCAAATGAAGTAACTGCAACTACCACAGGAAATAACCCATTGTGTAATGGTGGGTCTAACGGAGATGCAACGGTAACCTTTGGTGAAGGAGTAACGGATTATATAGTTAATTGGGGAGTGCCAGTTGGTGGCCAAACTGCTGGCGATTATACCGAATCTGGTTTATCATCTGGAACTTATACAGTAACAGTAACCGATGCAAACGGATGTTCTACAACGAGTAGTGTAGATTTAACCGACCCAACTCAGTTAACTGCGATTATCTCAGGTACAAACGATCCGCTTTGTTTTGGATCATCCGACGGAGATGCTACAGTAACTATTAATAATGGAACACCTAACTATTCGGTTAATTGGGATGATGGAACAGGCAACGATGCAACAGGTGTATCAGCATCTACACATCTAGCAGAAGATTTACCAGATGGAAACATTTGTGTAACCGTAACAGACGTAAACGGATGTACTGCCCAAGATTGCGACGAATTATTCGAACCGATAGAACTAATATTAACTGTTACAGCAGATACGCCACCTACATGTTTTGAGTCGGGAGATGCTACTGCAACGGTTACTTTAACAGGTGGTACAAGTCAGTACGATTTTACATGGGACAATGGCGGAGGAAATAATGCCACTAGTTCAAATGGGCCAAACCACACAGCATCTAATTTAAACGGCGGACAACTATACACGGCTACTGTAACAGATGCCAACAATTGTACAGCAACGGCTACCATCACTCCAACTGATCCGCTATTGGTAACCATATCAGTTTCTGGAACCGATCTTACTTGTTTTGGAGATACCGATGGTTCTGCCACAGCAACATCTAGTGGAGGAACAGGAACTTTAGAATACGAATGGGATGGAGGATCGACAGATGCTACAATTGCTACATTGCTAGCCAACACATATACAGTAACAGTATCGGACGATAATAATTGTACGGTATCCGATGAGATAATCTTAATAGAACCGGGTGCATTAACAATAACCACATCTTCGTTAACATCTACATGCGGACAATCGGATGGAGCGGCCTTTATTACAGAGGTAACTAATTTTGTAGGAGACACCACTATTCTTTGGGATGCCACCGCCAACGATCAAACTTCCAATATTGCCGTTGCATTGGCAAATGGTTCATATGCTGTAACAGTAACCGACGCCAACGGTTGTACAGTAAGCACCATTCAAGGAGTAAGTGACGCTAAAGGGGCTATTGTAGCTTTCTCTAATTTGGTAGATGCGAGTTGCTTTGGTGTTGCAGATGGTTCAATAGACATCGTTATTAATGATGGAAGCCCAACATACTCCATCAGCATAAATCCATTACCAACAGGCTTAACAAATCCAATTGAAACAGGTGTGTTATCTGGTACAACAGTTAACGTTATCGGTTTACTAGCCCTCGATTATTCATTTACTGTTGTAGATGCCACTGGTTGTAATGTGGTAGGTAATATTACTATTGTAGAGCCAGATTTGTTAACGGCAGTAGTAGTAACCACCAATCCATCGTGTTTCGAAGGAATCAACGGAACAGCAACTGCAACGCCAATGGGTGGTAATACTATTGTATCGTATACCTGGACACCAACACTAACTGGTGTAGCCGCGGAAATAGGTTTGGGAGATGATACATATGCCGTAGTAATAGCAGATAATAAAGGATGTACAGCAACCGCCGAAGGAATTGTAACTGAACCAACTGAAGTAATAGCAAACATAATAGATTTTAATCATCCGCTTTGTAATGCTGATGCAAACGGAGATGCAACAGTTGAATACAGCGGAGGAACGCCAAACTATGATGTTGATTGGGGAATAGGAACACCGTTGAACAACAATATTCCATTAACAGATCAGAAAACTGGTATGGCTGACGGAACTTATACGGTAACTATAACAGATAACAATGCATGTACGGTAACGGCAGAAGTAATCTTGATAGATCCAACATTAGTTACAGCAAGCGTACCAACATCGGAATATGTATCGTGTTTTGGAAGCTGCGAAGGTTCGGCCACAGCAGCTGGTTCGGGTGGAACGGGAACTTTCTCTTACCTATGGGACAACGCAGAAACCACAGCAGGCATTACAGGCCTATGTACTGGTACATATAATGTAACGGCAACCGATGGCAACAACTGTACTGCAATTTCGAGTATAGTAATAGGTGCACCAGATGTGCTAGCGTTAACAGCAGCCCTTACCAATGCTGGTTGCTTCGAAGAAGAAAGCGGAGCCATAGACATTAGTGCAACAGGCGGAACGAATCCAATTGAATACAGTTGGAGTAGCGTATCTACAGAAGAAGACCTAACAGGATTAGGGGCAGGAATCTTTACCGTAACAGCAACAGACGATAAAGGATGTACCACATCATTAACAGAAACATTAACAGAGGAAACCGAGATTTTAATTACTACTTCAGTATTAAACCTGAGCACATGTAAGCAAACAGATGGAAATGGAGACGCCACCGTAACGCAAGGAACAGGAACATGGGCATATCAGTGGAATGGGGGTACAGCGCCAACAACCACCAATTTAACCAATGTATTTGCTGGGGCGTATGGAATAACCGTTACATCGAATAGTACTGGTTGTACTGCAACTGCATCGTTAGACATAGCCGACGATCAAGCACCAATAGCATCCATCTTTAGTGAAAACGATGCCACGTGTTTTGGGTACAACGATGGTAGTGCGGTAGGGCAGGTAACAGGTGGAAGGCCACCATATGTTGCGCAATGGTACTCGGGTAATGATTTTGTGAACGACAGCATGATAGGTGAAACAGGCTTAAACATTGGTATGCTATATGCCAACAATGATTACGTGCTTGAAATAACCGATCTGTCGGGTTGTAAAACGTATACAACTGTTAATGTAGATGAACCAACTGAGATGGTTGCTGCCATCAACACGCCTAGCAATGCATTGTGTGCAGGATCGAGTGATGGAACAGCAATAGTAACTAGCAATGGGGGGACAGACAATCATACTTACTTATGGACACCTAACATTTGGGATACTGGAATTAATGCAACATTACTAGCTACCGGTGATTATGTTGTTTCTGTAAGTGACGAGAATAATTGCTCTACAACTGCCACTATTTTTATTGACGAACCAGCACTAATTAGAGTAACTGTTGTTGAAGATGCACCTTCTTTGTGTGGCTCCCTAACTGGTGGTGCGTCGTTAATAGCAACAGGTGGTGATGGCAACTACACCTATTTGTGGTCTAACTTCGAAACAGACCAAGCCACGCAATTAGGGTTAAGCAATCTTATTTATTCAGTAGAAGTAACCGATGTCAATGGATGTACAGGAGTTGGTTCAGTTGAAATTGGTTTATTGGCGGGCCCAGATATTATAATTAGTGATACAGACATTCCGTCGTGTTCTGGTGATTGCGATGGAGAAGCAGAAGTCAGTTCGCCAGCAGGTCTGGCGCCATTTATATATGAATGGAGCACAGGAAGCACCGACGCAAGAACAACAGGGCTATGCGCAGGTCAAACCTACACAGTAACCTTAACAGATGATAATAACTGTGTGGATACCGAAGAGGTAGTTTTAACAGATCCACCGCCAGTATTGCTTAATGCATATAGCGACGACCCAATATTATGTAATGGAGACTGCACAAGCAGCGCTCAAGTATCTGCAGGAGGTGGTTCGGGAGTTTATATTTATTTGTGGGAAGCCAATAATACAGTGGGCTATTCGGTAGATGACAATGCCCAATTACTGTGTGCTGGCGACTATACTGTTACCGTAACCGATAGCAAAGGTTGTTCGGAAACTGCGGATGGTAATATAACAGAGCCAGATGCAGTAATAATGTCGGTAGTGAGTATCGAAACAGCTAGTTGTGGTAAAGATAATGGGGGTGGAAGCGTAATAGCTACTGGCGGAACAGGGCCATACACATACGTATGGAGTAGCGGAAGTGAATCGGCTGATGAAACTGGTTTGTTTGCTGGGAGCTACACAGTAGTTGGTAAAGATGCAAATGGTTGTACTGCCGAAATACCAGTTAGTATTCCAGATGCTGGTGGACCATCGGTAAGCCTTGTTGCTATTGATAGTGTAAGTTGTTTTACTTTATGTGATGGGAGATTGGAAGTAGTAGGAACTGTTGGCGAGAAAGCAGATTCTTTAGGAGACTTTGCCTTTACATACGAATGGACTTCAAACGGAGTAGTAGTAAACGGAACAACAGCCTTAAATGTAGCATTGTGTGCAGGCCCTGTGTCTGTAAAACTTACAGATGTAACGGGATGTGTGATTACATATGATGATGAAATATTTGAGCCTGAAGAATTAACAGCGGTTGTTGCCAGTACCGAAATATCGTGTACCGATGGAGCCGATGGAACGGCCACAGTATATGGTGCAGGAGGTACAGGGTCGTATAGCTACGTGTGGGATTCTCCAAGTACCGATCAAACAACTACCGATTTATCACCATCAACATACAACGTTACAGTAACAGATGTAAATGGCTGTACAATATCAAATGAAGCAATCTTAGCAAATCCTTTATCCCTAACAGGGTCTGTGGAAACAACAGATGTATTGTGTAACGGAATTCCAACAGGGTCGGCCACGTTTGTTTCTCCTGGTGGAGGAGAAGGAGACCCCGATTCGTATACGTGGAGCAATGGACAAACAGGTTCTGGTTCCTTTCAATTATATGCTGGCGACCACACCGTTACGGTAATAACCGATAAAGGATGTATCGGAATCTTTACAGGATCGCTTATAGAACCACCGCCAGTAGTAGCCCTTATATCGTCTGCAGAACAGCCATTGTGTTTCAACGACGCAACTGGTGGAGCATGTGTATCGGCACAAGGCGGAACAGCTGACTCAGGCATTTACAGTTACGATTGGAACATGTTCGCCGACAACCTATCATGTGCCACAGGAGTTGTAGGGAATGTTATTCCGCTTCGAGTAACCATATCCGACGACAATGGTTGTACCACTACATTAGATACCTTGATTAATAATCCGGAATATTTAAGCATAATAACAGGTGGTACTAATCCTTCATGTCATAGTAATAACTACCCTACAGGAATGTTCGTTGATGGTACAGTAACTGCCGCAACAACAGGAGGAACAGGTGTAGTAAGCTTCCAATGGGATCTTGCAGCAGGTGCACAAACAACGGCAACAGCTACTGGGTTAGCAGAAGGCCTTTTTAACATAACCGTTACAGATGAAAATGGTTGTGTGAGAGAGGTGAAACAAAGGCTAACAGAACCTGATGAATTAGTAAACACAGATACAACATATGTGCAAAGTACCTGTGGAGATAGCAATGGGAGCATTACCATTAGTCCAGCAGGGGGAACTGGATCAATGTACAGCGTACTATGGGGAAGCGTTGGTAACAACGGACAAACTAGTTACTTAATAGACAGCATAGCTGCCGGGGTACACTGTGTTACCATAGTAGATGGAAACAATTGTGAAATAAATGAATGTTATTCCTTCTCAACCATTACTGGTCCTGTGAAGGGCGATCAATCCGCTGCTGAAGATATAACCTGTTTTGGAGATATGGACGGTTCGGTATGTGCGGATGTGGTAACGGGGGGTATAGAGCCATATATTTATACTTGGACAAGTTCAATAAGTGTAGATTTCGCGAGATGCTTAATTGGTCTGCCTGCAGAAAGGTATTTGTTCTGTGTAGAGGATGCCAACAAGTGTATTGTTTGTGAACTCCAGGCCAGCATTGTTGATGAACCAGCAGAGATAGTTTCCATCTTATTAAACTCAGATGCTAAATGTTATGGAGATTGCGATGCCACAGCGTCCATTCAAATAGCTGGTGGCACATCCCCGTACGATATAGAATGGGATGGTTCCATTGATGAAGACGTTCCATCAATTGTTACTACTGATAAGATTGAATTATGTGCCAATAACTATTTAGTAGCGGTAACAGATCAAACTGGATGTATTTCTATAAAAGATTTCACTGTAGATCAACCAACCGATCCATTAGAGATTACAGAGATAATTACAGAAATTGAATGTAATGGAGTAGAATCAGGAGTAATTGCCTTGACACGTACAGGTGGTACGGGATCGGTGAGCTATTTATGGAGCGCCAACGCCAACGCATCGAGTGGGGGAGCAAGCACAACGGTTGGTAATTTAGCAGCAGGAACTTATACTGTAACTGCAACAGATCAAAACCAGTGTAGTGTAATTGTTATCTACACCTTAGATGAACCAACATCGCTAGAGATAACCATGTCGTTCGAATACTCACATTGTAGCAGAAGCGATGGTGCTGCAATAAGCGAAGTAACTGGTGGCACACCTAATTACAGCTACGTGTGGGGAGGTGGAGAAACAACGAGCACAGTAACGAATTTAGTAAAAGGTAATTACGATGTTACCGTAACAGACGATAATGGTTGCGAGATAGTTAACTCTATAGAAGTTATAGAGGTAGAGTCTCTTACCTATACCAGTACTTTAGTTGATAATAGTTGTTATGGAATTTGTGATGGAGAGATAGAAGTAGTGTTGTCTGGTGGCAGTAAAGATCAATTTGGCAACTATCCAGCACTCCATACCTGGGAAGGTGCATCAGGAAATAACGGAAGCCTGTCGGCAACTGGTTTATGTGGAGATGAAACGTACAACGCAATATTCTACGACAATGAGCAATGTGAATTACTTGTATCATTCGACATAATAAGTCCAGAAGATTTAATAATTAATGAGTTGGTAAGCGATCCATTTAGATGTGTTGGGCAGTGCGCTCAAATCTCTGCAGTACCAGAGTTCGGCACATACCCTTACGGCTTTCTATGGACAGATCCAGAAGTTCTAAGTCAATCATCAGGACCGCATACAGTTTGTCCAACAGTATCTACAGATTACGATGTAACCGTTACCGATGCCAACGGATGCGAGACCAATGTTACCTTGTCAATTAACGTTACAGAGCCGTTAGAAGTAACCTTATCGGAAGTACCACCTGTGTGTGATGGAGATACCGTATACATGCAAGCACAAGCAGCGGGAGGGGTAGGAGCCCCGAATTATGAATTTACGTGGGAAGCAAATTCAGGGTTTCCAACAACCGATTCTGCATCTGGCTCAACAAGTACCTACAGCTTTATAGCCGTAGCAGACATAAATATTGATGTGATTGTTGTGGATGGTTGTACTGTAGAGGCATCCGACGAAGCAGAAGAAACTGTAAGGGTATATAAAACGCCAACAGCAGGTATTTTACCAAATATAGCTGGTTGTTCGCCATTAGAAGTATGTTTTACAAACTCGTCAACAGGAGATGCCACCGAGTATAACTTCTACTTCGAAACAGGGGCAAGCTATAGCACAACCGATGTAGATGACCCAGATGCATGTTACACATTTGTAAACGGCTCTACATTCGACGTAAGAGAAGTTAAAATAGTATTAAACGCATCCAACAACGGCTGTTATACAACCGATACAGCATACGTAGACGTATGGCCGTTACCAAACTCATCATTTGACGTAGCACCAGATGTAACGACAGAACTTAACCCAGCAGTTCAATTCACCGACCTGTCAAGCGGAACAATATCCGTAAACTACGATGTAGACTACAACGTAAATATAGATAGTTCGCTAGATGTGTTTGGAGTAGCAGATACATTATACTTGTACAAAGACACAGGTGTATACATAGCACGTCAGGTTGTAGAAAACATGTACGGTTGCGAAGATGAGTCATTCCATATAGTAACAATAGAAGGAGAATACCTCCTCTACACAGCCAACATCTTCACCCCAGGAGACGGAAACGACCTAAACAACACATTCGTACCAAAAGGCCTTGGATTAGAGAACAGCGTATTCACTTTCTACGTATTCGACAGATGGGGCATACTAATTTATGAATCCACCGAATTCGGTGAAGACTACACAGGGTGGGATGGAAGAGTACGAGGAGGAAGCCACGACATAGTCCAGCAAGACGTATACGTATGGGTTATAGAAACAACCGACCACAAAGGGCAACCGCATAAGTACATTGGGCATGTTACTGTTGCCAAGCTAAATTAAAACGAAATGCCTTTTGCCGTCATCCCAGCACCAGCCCACTAAAGTGGGTGCAGAGCAGGATCTCCGCAGACGAAGGTGCAAATAGTTATCCTGTTTTTATTTCGCTTAAGTGCATGCTGGTTGACTGCGCTCTGATACTCTATAAGAGCATTTAAATCTAGTTCGCTAGACTTAAACTGTTGCATGTAATGGTTAATTGTATTTCTACTAATACCTAAGGTAGTACCGATTTTACGATTACTAAAACCATCTAGGTGTAAACTAATTATTTGTTTTAAATCCATTGGATCAAGTTTGTTTGCCATATCTCATTTCATTAGTTAAATGAGATAAAATTATTACTTGATCTTTTAGAGTGGCATAATTAGAACCGAAATCACTGGCACAAATCAAAACGGAATATCCATTCTGCGAGACTTACGAGACATAAAGCTTCATAAAAAGAGCCAAAGTACGATTCAAGATTTAGCCATACTGCTAAACCCTAAAATACGGGGCTGGATCAATTACTACGGTAAAGTGAGACGCGACTCTCTAAAACCTGTGTTTTATTACCTACACCATCGATTGATAAAATGGATACTTAATACGTATAAACGCTTCAAACGAAGCCGAGTTTTAGCCATAAAGTGGCTTAGACGAATTACTATTGATTATCCGAATATGTTTTATCATAGGGCTTTAGGTTATCAATTAATCTAAGAATTTGGCCGCATAATAAGAGCCGTATGAGTCGAGAGGTTCACGTACGGTTCTGTGAGAGGTTTAGGGGTGAGATTCCCCTTTACCTACTCGACTATATGCTGTCTTTTTTACTTGAATTAAGTCATTGATAGCATCCCAGAGGGCAATTCTTTTCTCTAATGATTGCTTTGCTACTGTTAGTGTTTCATCCCATTTTTTATCGTCATTGGCACATAGTTCTGAAATCATTTTAAGGGATAGTGGTCCGTGTTCATCTCCATCTAATTCAATATGTCTTTCAAGATAATACGTTAACTTATTATATGATTTGTTCTCAGAATCAGAATTTTTCAGAATTTCAATAAACATATCAGGGATAACATTTTCTCGTCCAAATGTAAAGGCAGAAGCAATAAGGTGAGGTTTATTTGTTTCAATAATTGAGAATGAAAATTTCACAAAATCAGTAACTCTTATATCAATATTTATTTCATTCAATGAATATTCAACTGTATTGTCAGATTCAAGATGACTTATGAAATTATTAATCTCAGTTGTATTTGCTTTTACTTG
>JABSPQ010000400.1 GCA_013214205.1 Flavobacteriales bacterium | reverse complement strand
TCGTAAGAGGATGAGCTAATTACACAGCCGATACCTGTAAAATGGTATCACTACTTCGAAGAGCCGTATGAGTCGAGAGGTTCACGTACGGTTCTGTGAGAAGTTAGGGGTGAAATTCCCCTGGCTTACTCGACTAGCAAACGTGTTTACATATACCTGTCATAAGGATACTTATCATTATAGCTATTTATAGGACTGCTTATATTTATTGCGATTCCCAATTGCACATAATGTCCATTTTGCATTGACAAATTATTTTCACCATAAATCTTAAAATTATATCCATAGACCAAAGAAATTTGCCCTAAATGAAGGCCTATTTCAGGTCTTAAGTTGATCGAGTACATTTTATTATAAACAAATGAATTTAGTACTAATCCAACCGGAAAAGGAAGAAGTTGGATTCCTGCGCCAATCTCTTGCCCCCCTTTAAATTTACCAGTCTGAACAAAAGAATATTCCAAGTGATAAGTTATCGCCCCATACCCACGAAAGGCAGATCTATAGTTTTTTAACGCAAATCCTAGCATTAGGCCTGAATAGCCGTACCCAATACATCCACCAAGAAATATATTATCCGGACTATTATCAAAAAAATCACTGAAACCGAATCTGTTTTTTGGGACCTTATCACGATAGTTCAAGTTTCTAATTGAATGGTAATTGGAATACCAGCAAGATCTTTCTCTAGGGGAATCTATGCTTCCAGTATTAGGTTCACTCAGGATAAAGAGACTCCAACAATTATTATTATTACTTATAGTATCTAAAAAGATATCAAGATATGGATATGGTAAATTCTCTCCAGATAGGTTTAGTATAATTTCCTTTTCATCATAAGAGATTGTTATTATTTTGCCCTCTATTGAATATCTTGGTGATATTAATTGTTCATTTAAATTTTTATCATAAATACGAACGATATAATCATTTTGACTATACCCTGTAATTAACACAAATTGTAATATTATAAGGTGAACTATTTTCATTTATGTTTACTAACGCCAAAATAAACACAGTGCGGTACCAACTGTAGATAACCACCACCGAGTAATTACTGCGCTTGTTTCGTTTTTGATAAAGTTAATTAATCCATACTAAGTATCGAGTTACAAGCTAAATTGGCTTTAGCTGCAGCGCAGTCCAACAACCACAAGCAGAAATTACGTTTCACTTAAACCACCAACCTTTCCAATTGCTAAGAACCGCATTGGGTTTATTTGATGTTACCTGCTTTTTTATTTCATTTAGGTTCTACTTGAATCCAATCATTAATGCAGAAACTGCAAAAAGCCCAAAACATAGAAATAAGAACTTGAATATGGTTTTATTATCATCAATAATTTTCTGTTCGACTTCATTTAATGCACTCAAAAAGTCCTTGTTCGACAATGCGCTTCGAGTTAACATTATCCCGAAGCTATGTTTTTTGTACAGTTCAGGTTTTGTTCTTCTGACGGAATTAGAAAGTTTGAAAATATTCGCACCAAAATTCAGAATTCCGAATAATCCAATCGCCCAAAATATTACTGGCCCAAATGCAGCAATTTTTTTGTCAAATAATACCAAAACAACTATTTCAGCTATTATTCCTATAATAATTATTGTGGTGTATAATTTCTTCACTTTTTATAATTGCTGGTAACGTATCAATAAACCATATATATGGTTTATTTCTATTATGGTATTATAAATTTAATGAATCTAGTGGACTTTTAATCATTTCTAAATTAGTTGTAGCAACGTGCGTGTATATTTCTGTCGTTTTGCTGCTACTATGCCC
>JABSPQ010000399.1 GCA_013214205.1 Flavobacteriales bacterium | reverse complement strand
TTGATAACCGAACATGTTCTTGTTTCAATTCTTCCATGCCCGTAATCAATATCAATTGATGTGTCAACATCTTTGTTGAATCTAAATTCATCTTCTATGTTTTCTAACAACTCTGGCTGATTTGCTTTTACGGCTAAAACAGAGTTTGCCTGAGCATCAATTATATTCTGCGCCAGAAAGAATCGATTACTATATTGGAGCAGATGAAAATTTGGCTGGATCAAAATATTAATCAATGTACACCCGATAGTAAAATAGGAAAAGCGATTAAGTATACCCTTGGCCATTGGAAAAGAGCTTTCGGGCTATGTTAGTCATGGAAAACTAGAAATAGACAACAACCCAATAGAAAATAAAATAAGGCCATTAGCTCTTGGGAGAAAAAGCTATCTCTTTGCAGGCAATCACGACGCGGCTCAAAACGCTGCAATGTTTTACTCGCTATTAGCTACATGTAAAGCGAACAATGTAAATCCTCAACATTACCTTTTACATGCAATCAGCCAAATGCCATATTGTAAATCAGATCAAGACCGCATCAAGCTGTTACCTCAAAATTTCGAAGGGTGTACAAGCCAGCACTGATACAATAGGAAAGCAGAAAACCAAAACTGATCATGATTCCAGCCCTTATAAATCTCTGTCGACAACTGGCTAAATTTATATTCAATTAGCGATACCGATAGGATCAAAATAGAGATGATATAATGTACCTTTTACCTGTGCTGATCATATATGAAATCACTTCGTATTTAATTGTCTAGCATGTTGTGAACCATCCTAGAGGCTGCCATTCAACGCGCTTCTCTTTCACCGCTTCCAAAGCTACTGTTTTATTTAAATTCTGTAATTGCTTCCATAATCCTAGCGTTGTTAAAACAAGAAGTAGATTAACTCTCCTTCTTGTCTTTCTTTCTTCTCCACGGGGCATTTACCTGCCAATCTCCTGCCATAATGCAACCGTAGGGCATTACTTCGTCAATCACCTTTCCAAGCCCAAAATCTTCCATTTGATTTCTAACTGCTGCCGCATTTTTATACGCACTAGGCAATTCCGTTACATCAATTTCATTCGAATAAAACCGAATATCTAAACCTTCGGTTTCCTCATCAAAAACAGCTTGGTTAGTTCTGTCCGCCTTGTTTTTTCGATGTTGGGTTCTGCTCATATTTCTACCAGCTCCATGAGGTGCAAAACCAAGGTTCTCCTTAGTCGTTTCGCCCTCTACAATTAAAATAGGCTCGGCCATATTTAAAGGAATCAAACGCGGTCCGGTAATGTCGGGCATAAACTTAGGATCTAACGGCATGGCTCCCTTGGCATGGTAAAACAAATCACCATCCTTAAAAACAAAGTTGTGCTCGTTCCAAAACCTGTCCTTTTTTTCAACCTCAATGTTTTCACTTACCTTATCATGAATCAACTCGTGATTTAACTTTGTCCACCTTCTAATTAATTGCAAGGCTGCCCAATATTCTCTTCCGTCTTCCGAATCAAAAGGAATCCAAGCGTTTTGCTTCATGGTTTCGGGCGACAGCTCATACCTTATTTTCTCTGCAATTTGCATTCCTCTTTTATACAACAATGCGCCGGGTGCTCTAGAACCGTGGTGGGTAATGAGCATGGTATCTCCTGTTTTTTTAGATTTACCCACAAACAAAAAGTGATTTCCATCGCCTTGCGTTCCCAAATGCTCTTGAGCCAGAGAAAGCCCTTTGTTAGAATTCAACATTTGATTTGCTTTAAAATCTGCCATTAGGTCTTCAGGCATTTTAAACTGTTGTCCCCTTGGTCTTCCACCAGGTCCAAAATGAGTGATTGCATGGGCGGCATCCAAAACAGTTTTAGGATCCGCATCGCCGAAATTCGTTAGCATTAAAGAGCAGCAAATATCTGCGCTGTGCATGCCTGGGTGAATGGCATTTTTAGCTACCGCTATTCCGCCTACAGGAATTGTTCCAATAGGGCCAGTTGGGCAGGCATCTGGCATTAAAGCACCATTTACCAAAGTAGGCGTTTTTAATAATTCATCCATCGTAGCAACTACCTTGTTAACATTGTCTTCTTCCAATTCGTTTTCGGCCTTAATGTTAATTACAAAAGGAGCAGCTTCGGGATGTAAATCCATAATTGGAGGTGCTTTAAATTGCTCTAAATAGTTGTTTAAATCATCGCCTTCCAGTTGGTTTACATTGATATGATGGATTGCTTTTTTAAACCATTTTCCGGGTCGGTATCCTAATTCTACTAATTTACTTCCTGTAATTTTCATCTTTTTGTTTTTTAAACCCCGTTGGTATCGTTACCAACGGAGTGCTTCCTCCTGTTTTGTTGTTCTTCCATATTTTGAACACCACAAAGATTTACACCATCTACGCAATCATCTTGCGTAGTTAAAATTCATTCGTTAAATTGCAATAAAAACCGCTATGGCATTAAATAAAAATGCACTTATCAGGTATAAAACTATCGATAAATGTTTGCAGAATCGTTTTAGAGATTGGACTTTAAACGATTTGATTGATGCCTGCTCAAATGCGCTTTATGAATATGAGGGTAGGGATGTTAATGTGAGTAAGAGAAGTATTCAGCTCGACATTCAACTGATGAGAAGCGACAAACTGGGCTACAATGCACCTATTGTTGTTTACAGTAAAAAGTATTATCGATACGACGAAGAGAACTATTCGATAACCAATATTCCGGTAACGGAAAACGACATGAACATTTTGTCGGAGACTGTGGAAATGTTAAAGCAGTTTAAGGACTTTTCTCTTTTTTCGGAATTGGGCGGAATCATTCAGAAGTTAGAGGACAAAATTTATGTGGAGAAAACCGATCAGCCAGCGGTAATTCACCTCGATAAAAACGAAGGTTTAAAAGGTCTCTGCTTCTTGGATGAATTGTACCAGGCCATTATTAAAAAATTGGTGCTCAAAATATCGTATAAGTCCTTTAAAGCACGACAAGCCAACGAGATCGTTTTGCATCCTTTTATATTAAAGGAATTCAACAACAGGTGGTTTATCGTGGGCAAAAACGAACAGAATACTAAAATGATGACGCTGGCACTCGACCGAATTGTTTCTATAGATTTCGATTTAAGTTTGTCTCACATTAATGAACCGTTTGATGGCGATCTGTTTTACAAAAACACCATTGGTGTTACCGTTTTAAGCGACGACCAGATAGATCGGGTTGTTTTTAAGTTAAATAAAAGCAATACGCCTTATGCCATAACAAAACCGTTTCACGCTACTCAAAAAGTAATAGAAAAAGACGAAGATGGCAGCACAACTTTTGAAATGTATGTTCATCATAATTTCGAATTGGAAAGAATCATCTTAGGTTTTGGCGATGCTATTGAGGTAATAGAACCTTCTTTTTTACGAAGAAGAATAAAGGGAGTTTTACGAAAGGCCTTAGAAGGATATCAGGTAAATGAGGGCTAATTTTTAACTAATATTTAAGGAGTAGATAGAAAGCGAAAATCTTTCCCGAAAAAATCTCGTACTTTACTCATAGAGAAGTCTCAAAACATGGAGCAAGTATAAATGAAAAAGGAAGTAGAAGAAATATACCAATCGAGGATCAATATATTTTCGGAAGAGGAGGAAACACTCGGTGCAGAAATAAACAAAATGGTTGTTGTGCGGGGCGTTCTGTTTTTGGCTGGTTTGGCTGCAAGTATTATTTCTTTTGGCGAGCATATAGGTTTGGGGGTTGTTGTTACAGTTTCTTTTCTTAGTGTCTTTTTATATGTGGTTATGCGTCATGCCCGGTTGGAGAGTGAAAGACTTCAGTTAAAAACGCTAATCAACATTAATATCGAAGAAATAGACCGTTTGGCCCAAAACTACAAAGGGCCCATTCAGGGTTCTGCCTATTTGGAGATGAATCACCTTTACGCAGGCGATTTAGATTTATTTGGTAAGGGATCGTTGTTTCATTATTTAAACAGAACCAGTGTTTTGAGTGGAAAGGATTGCTTGGCCAATTGGCTGCTGGAAGCTGCGGATAAGGACGAAATTGTAAGCAGGCAAGGGGCGATAAAAGAATTAAAAGACAAGATAGATTGGCGACAAAACTTGCAGGTAACTGGTAGGCTGGGAAGCGAAAAAGAGCGGGATTTAGGTCGACTAATGAAGTGGTTGGATGAGCCTAGTTTTTTCGAAAACATTGACAATTTTAAAAAGCTGACGACTCTTTTACCATTAATTACTATGGGTTTTTTAGGAACTGTTGGAAACGTATATGGAGCCATCGCGTTTTTTACATGCGTTATCATTCAGATGATTATAAGAAGGAAAAAGATTAAAAAAATAAGGGCATACCATGTAAATACGCAAGGAACCGCAGGCGCTTTGTCGATCTATAAAACCGTTTTACAGAATATTGAAGAAGAAGATTTTAAAAGCGAAAAGTTAGCTGGCCTTCAGAACAACGTTACCCAATCTGAAACATCTGGTACGGCCATCGAAAACTTAAATAGTTTGGAAAGTGAGGTAAAAGCAATTGATAGAGGCTTAAATGTTGTTATAGGCTTTGCAATGAATGTTGTTTTTATGTGGGATTTACGCTGTATAATTCGACTAGAAGAGTGGAAGGCTCAATATAAAAATGAAATGAAAAAATGGTTTGTTTCCATAAAGGAAGTAGACGCTTTGGCCAGTTTGGGAACATTCTATTTTAACAATCCAGCTTTTACTATTCCTAAAATAACGGCGGATAAATTTATTGTAGAGGCTACAGAACTGGGGCATCCTTTAGTAGACGAAGAAAAAAGAATCTGCAACAATCTTTCTATAGATGGCTCGGGCAAGTTTATGTTGGTTACAGGTTCTAATATGGCGGGTAAAAGTACATTCATTAGGTCTGTCGGCATTAACTTGGTATTGGCCATGGCTGGTGCGCCAGTTTGTGCAAAGGAGTTCGAATTTATGCCTGTAAAAATTTGTACCAGCATGCGGGTAAGCGATTCTTTACACGATGGTGAATCGTCGTTTTATGTAGAGTTAAAAAGGTTGAGGCAGATTTTAAATGTTTTAAATAACAAGGAAAGATCGATTGTGTTGCTAGATGAAATTTTACGCGGTACAAACTCCGAAGACAAACATACTGGCTCTGAAGCTTTAATAAAACAGCTGATAAAACACGATTGCATTGGCATTTTTGCTACTCACGATTTAGAATTGGGCAGTTTAGAAAATCAGTATCCCGAACAAATTAAAAATTATTGCTTTGAAGTATCTATAGAGAACGAAAAATTCATTTACGATTATAAGCTGAAAGAAGGCGTTTGTAAAACTTTAAACGCAACTGTTTTAATGAAACACATGGGAATTACCATTTAAGCGAATTGCAAAAAAAAATATAGCTTTTACCTGAACAGCTGGTGTTTAGGTAGTTTTTGCCCAGTGCTCATCCAAGAAGCTGTTAATCAGTAACATGAATCTGTTTTCGGGTTTGGTTTAGTAAGGATAATGGCCATTAATATTTGGAAAAGGCAAATAAACACATACATTTACCCCGAAATATAAACAACATAAATTACTTAGTTATGAAAAAGGGTTTGATATTAGCAGGAGCATTTGCAGTGTTAGCAATGACTTCTTGCAAGAAAGATTATACTTGCGATTGTGACATTAAAGATAGTTCTGGAACTATTGATGATTATACAGCTGTCTCTACATTAAATGGTTACAAATCTGATGAGGCCGAAACAGCTTGTAGCGATAAAGAAGGTACAGTAGGTACACTAACTTACACTTGTACGCTAAACGAGAAATAATCTACATAGATTTTAAAGGAACCAAGGCTTGTAAAAGTCTTGGTTTTTTTATGCCTTTTTTTTGGTTTGCAACCTATTCTAAATCATTTTCTACCCAATCAAATGCCGAGTAGCCAAAATTGTTGTTGCTCCATCTGTGAACAAAACGGTTCTCTTTAAAATATAAGAAAGTGGGAAAAGCCCCTCCGCATAATTCAAGCATTCCTTGTTGGTCGGGCATTAGCTCAAAATTAATGTTGTCGACATTAATGGCTTTTTTAAAAGATTCAATTCGTTCTTCATCCTTTGCAAACATAAAAACGATGTGTTTTTTATCTGGTGTTCTTGCCAGCGATCGAGATAATTTAGAAACTGCCACCATGCAATGTGGGCAAGTAGGCGAGGCTATGCAAACAAGCCCATTAAAGTTTTTGTCAGATTCGTTAATCCAGCTGGTAATCGAGTTCTCTTTATAAAGATCCTCTGTAATAAATCGATCTGTTTTGCTTAAGTCTCCTTCATATATAGGGTTTAGCGCAAATTGGATTCCGGGAAATAATAAAGCAGCAACAATAGTAGCCGAAATTTTAATTGCTTTCTTTTTTTTATTTAGCAGTTGCCAGCAATTAATAGCCAGTGCTATTGAAGTTGCCAGAATGAGTAAGCGAGGTAAAAGAAAACTGAAAGTCCATGATACGCCCAATTCATCAATAGAAATGTTGGAAATACTAGACGAAAAAATGGAAATGCCAACAGTGGCAACAACAATTAAAAAGACACTTAAAAGCTTCATATTAGTTTATTACAATGCCGAATTTTAGGTTTTGATTTTGAAAACGGTTCTCGACAAATTTAAGAGATAAATTAAATTTCAGAGGATAATTGATAGAAATAGGGATTATTTGGTCAAATTAATTCAAAAGAACTGGGTTTCACCGACCATTATAGTTCATTAACAGAAAACATCATTTTTAATACTGGTTTAGCAAATCTTTTTTTACTCATTGTGCGTAATATTAGAATATTACAAGCTTAAACTTAAGTAATATAAACCATGTGTAAATCAGCGATTTACGGTTTTGCTGCTGTATTTTTTCGTACTTAGTGTCTGGTCGGTGATTTACGACCAGACACTAGGTAGTTAGCTCAGTTCTTTGTTATAGGATGTGATTATATGGTGGTTCGATAAATTGTTATTATTTAAATATTCTAGCCGAAGTTCAATGTTTAATTAATATATGTGTCAAGATATTGGACTCTATTGAGTATCCACGATTCAATAAATATCTCCTCGAAATTTAAATCAAGATCCTGTCCCCAAAGTTGATTTTCAGTTTCAATAATGTTAAAGCTGTTTAGTTTTTCGAAATTGGTTGAAATTAGATCAACTAGTTTGTCATCTGAATACTCTGATCTACGAAGTTCTCTCCATCGATCTGCAAGTCTTTGGTTATAGTTATCCGGATTAGTTTGATTAAGTCGATCGAATAGTCCGTTTGAAATTATGCCTGTATGATTTACGCTTCTACCCCCGTGACTTCTTCCCCAGGTTCCATCAAGATCCCATGGTGCTAAATTAAATTCCGAATTGATATCACGCTTAAAATAGAAACAGTTTTTACCGACATTATCACTAGCATTGCAAATGTTCACAAAAAGATAATAGTCTATAGCATTATCCATGTTTATAAACTGTCCAATTTTATTTTTGAACTCGTTATCTGTTGCAGACGTTACTAAATGACTAAAATCTTTAAATACGTCCCAAACGATTATTTGAGAGGGGTTTGGTATTTTTTGTTCCCATTGTTCCCATATTGCAGTAGCCGGGTTATTCTCGGGCATAGTATAAAACTTGGTGCTTGAAGAGTTGTCAATACCTTCGTATAACAATGAATTATTTGTTGTTGATAAAAACTTTTCCGTATAGCTTTCCATGAAGCTGAATAATCCTTCTGATTTGTTATTAATATACACTTCAACGAAATTCGATTGAATTCCTATATGATCAATATCATTGGAGATTGAATTCCACAAGTCAAAAGAAATTTTATTTCGTAATCTCGAAAAATCGATAACCATAGCATTTAGAATCCATTTGTAATTAGGATTTAAATCAAAGTAAGATTGTGATATATTGACATTAAAATTGTCTTTAGAAACTATAGTAAATGAGAACGACTTTTTGTCATAATTCAAACTAGAACTACCTCTATGCTCAATCATTGTGTAAGTATCTATCGACAACCGATTTTTTTCAGGGTAGTGAAGAATTAATCGGGATAAAGTTTTATCACCGTTAATTATAGGATCATGGGTGATAATCTGGACAAGAGGTATGTTTGTAAATATTAATGTGAATTCATTTGATTCCCCATTGGTTTTAATTGAAATTTTATAGGGTTTATGTAATTGGAGATTTCCAAATTTGAATATTGCATTATTTTTTAATTCACTGCCTTCAAAATATGCTTTTGAATAAGATTGAAATTGGACTAAGGCAGTGTAGTCGATAAGGTACTGCGGGCTAATTGAGTACTTAAGGGTATTCTCTTTAGCATTGAAGGAACAATCCTTATTGTCGAGCATAAGTATTAAAGGCAGTTCAAAATTTTCATCTGGGTTACCATTGAAAATGACAGATTCTTTTTTGCAAGAGAAAAACGGCGCAATGATCAGGAGAAAGATTACCCACTTATTCATTTTTGATATTGATTGTGTAGTTAAATTTTGCAATTAAAATGGTTAACGGAAAATCTTGATTTAAATCATGTTCTGCGATAAGACTCAAATTTATTTTTCCGTGAGATAACTTTAATTTATCGCCTAGGCTGAATCTTAGTTTGTTGAAATACGCTCTACTGTATGAAGAATATTGTCGAAATAGTTCGGTGGTTATATACAATGAGTGCTTTTTAAATTTGTGTTGAATTGTTATTGCATTTCTAAAATTGGAGTTTCTTTCTATTTCATTAAATCCTGTAAACAGATTCTTATTGCTAATTTGGTATCTGAATCGATAACGAAATTGGATAGTGTTTAACAGTTTTTTATTTATACTAAAGTCTATATTTCGACGAATGTTATGTGAAAAGGTAAAGTCTTTGTTTCTGGTGTAGGCATACCTAAATCCAGAAGTAAATCTGAACGTTTTATTTATTTGATGAAATAATTCAAAGTCGCTAAGTATCTTTTTTGTTTTAATAGCATTGTCAAATGTTCTAAATTCTTGAGTGAAAGAAGAACTCCATTTTTTATTTAATTTATATTCAATTTTTCCGCCAAGCCAGACCCCAATATCTCTTGTGGTTTTAATATCTTGACTCCAAGAGTGGCTTGAAATGGCTATTAAGATTATTATGAAATGTATTTTTTTCAAAATTTAATGGAGAGTGTTAATATTTAACTGACGAACGGAATATGTTCTTGATTGGTTTAATATCCTATAACGCCAAAATAAACCCTGTGCGGCTCCGAACTTAGAGAATCACCACAGAGTAATTACTGCGCTTGTTTCGTTTACTTGCTAAAGTTAATTAATTCTGCTTCAGTATCAAGTTACAAGACAAACTGCACTTTGGCTACTGCGCAGTCAACCTACCACAAGCAGAAATTAAGACCGTTGCAAAAGCCTAACAAATGAATTATAGACTTATTTATTGGAAATATTGCTCAATATTGATCTTTTAAGCTGTTAATATTTGAGCATAATGCCATTTATTTCGCTATTTTCTTGTTAGATTCCTCAATTAGACGCAAGTATCCCTGGACTTCTATATAAATTGTAGCATATAGCTTCCATCAAATTTTGAGAGTGCATTTTTTCTATTCCTTTATATCTTGCTATACCT
>JABSPQ010000040.1 GCA_013214205.1 Flavobacteriales bacterium | reverse complement strand
CCGAACATGTTCTTGTTTCAATTCTTCCATGCCCGTAATCAATATCAATTGATGTGTCAACATCTTTGTTGAATCTAAATTCATCTTCTATGTTTTCTAACAACTCTGGATGATTTGCTTTTACGGCTAAAACATAGTTTGCCTGAGCATCAATTATATTCTGAGCAATTCCTGTTTGACAAAACATGGCATCAATAGTTACGGTGATACCTTCCAGAGCTAATGCTTCTATTAAATTTGGAATTGCGCTTGTCTCATTGGTTTTATCTCCAACTTTTTGCTGCCCCAACACTAAGTTACTTTCACAGGCCCAAGCACTAACCATATGAATAGGTGAGACACCATTAACTTTTTCTCCTCTTATTGTTTTACCATCAATAGCTACTACTTCTAATAAATTAAATAAGGAAGCCACCCACAAATATCAAAGAAAACTACACCAACAATGTATTAATAGATGCAGACTTTGCTAGCTGGTTGGCAGCTGGAAATAAAACCGAAGTTGTTAAATCGTATTACACAACTGGTATTCCAAATTATGTTTTACCCAACTTTAGTCATCAAAATACGAGAAATAGAATTACGTCGGTGGTTTACCATGAAGTAGATGATGGATCGGAACACGATAACGCTACACATTACAGTTACGACATACATGGCAATGTAACCAGTTTATTGCAAGACAATAGAACAGGTGTTGATTTGGCCGCGGATCAATTCAAAAAAATTGAGTACTCCTACGATTTACTAAGCGGCAATGTAAACGAAGTAAACTACCAAAAAGACACCGACACCGACGACGAGTTCAATCACAAATATACCTACGATACCAATAACCGAATTACCACAGTACATACCAGTAAAAATGGGGTAGAGTGGAGCCAAGACGCCAAATATTTTTATAACCTGCATGGTATCATGTACAGAACCGAGCTGGCGCACAACAAAGTGCAAGGAATGGATTATGCCTACAACCTGCAAGGTTGGCTAAAAGGAGTTAACTCCAACACTGTAATGGCAGCCAGAGACCAAGGTAAAGATGGTGATTTAACCAATGGTGGCTTACACAGCCAAATTGGGCGAGATGCCATCGGGTTTAGTTTGGCTTACCATGCCAACGATTACAAGCAAATTGGTACAGAACCAGCGGGAGCAGAAAACTTTACAGCCAATATTAGCGGAACCAGTTATTTGGAAATTGAAGCACTCGATTTATACAATGGCAACATTGCGCACATGGTTACTGCCTTTAAGGGCATAGACGAATCGAGCCTTAACTTGCCTCAATTAACCGCCTATAGGTACGATCAGTTAAACAGGATTAAATCGATGTTGGTGCACCAGCAAACGCAGAGCGATGTAGCACTTAATACCTGGAGTTCCGTTGCCGGAAATAACGATTATAAAGCAGATTATAGCTACGATGCCAATGGTAACCTAACCGAGCTAAACAGAAACGGTTTCACCCCAGCCGGAGCCCCTAATAGCACAATGGATCAATTGAGGTACCATTATCAAAACACAACCAACGGCTACAAACAAAATACAAACAGACTTGTTGGTGTTAACGATTTGGTATTGTTTGAAGGAGGATCAACTGAAGAAACCACTTACTTTGATGACGTAGAAAGCCAAGAATATGTTGAACAAAACGACCAAACTGCCAACTATAAATACGATGGCATAGGCAATTTGATTAAAGACAAAGCTGTGGGTATTGAAAATATTGAGTGGACAGTTACCGGTAAGGTGAAAAGCATTAGCCGCATAGCAGGGAGCACAGATGTTAACTTAGAATTTGTATACGATGCAATGGGCAATAGAATTGCTAAAATTGTTAAGCCACAAGGCTCAACTCCTAACCAATGGATAACCACCCATTATGTAAGAGACGCATCGGGCAATGTTATGGCAACCTACATCGACAACGAATCCAATGACCTGCAACCACAAGACTACCATGTTTATGGTACCAAACGAGTTGCCATTGCCAATAAGGTAGATCCTATTTACGACGTTCAGGCAAACGTAATAGAATTCACTTCTGGTAATAAATCATTCGAATTAACCAACCACCTAGGCAATGTATTGGCCACCGTTTCCGACCTCCGAATTGGATTCGATGCAGCCTACGAATACGTGGGCGACGAGGGAACTCATGTTTTCCGACAAACTGCTTCTCAAACTTCCTATGAGTCAAGCGCAGATGGCACCTATACAACCGTTGCGCCAGATGGTGAGATAAGCGAGTACGCTGCACACATTGTTTCAATGCAAGATTATTATCCCGGCGGGAGTGCTCAGCCATCAAGGACTTTTAGTGCTTCTGACTATAGATATGGCTTCAACGGACAAGAGAAAGTAGATGAAATCTCAGGTAACGGAAATCACAACACTGCCTTGTATTGGGAATATGATACTAGACTTATGAGAAGATGGAATCAAGACCCGAAACCCAATCCGTCTATCAGTAATTATGCTACATTTGCTAACAACCCAATAATGTATAGTGATCATTTAGGGGACACGCTAGATGTAAAACAGAATTTGCAATCTACAACGGATATTACGAGTTTAGTAAGAAGTGGTAATGAGCAATATTTACAATTTAACAGTGACAAGTCCCTTACATTAAATTTTGGAGGTTTGAATGACTTGGATCAGATTGATTTAATTGCAGGAGATGAAGGGTTAAGTCTTTTGAATGATATGATAAATTCGGATAAAAAAATGCTTTACGAAGCATCTGAGATTGCTTTGCTGAAAAATGGTGCAGGGGTAAAAAGTAATTTAATTTTATACTAAAAAACCCATATTTAATAACTCCAATGGAGGGAAGGATGGCAATGGCATATTTACATTTAGGCCTAAAGTAGGTTACGATGGCCAAGTTATCATTCATCCAGCGGCAAGTTTCGAAGAGATAAACGCTAGCAGTACTGCTCTAATAACTAAATCTAGAGCTTCTATAGTGTTTCATGAATTAGCTGAGAATTTTTACAGGACACACGGTGGGGTTGATTATTTAGGAGGGAGTGGAGCTCACCAACTAGCAATCAATCGTGAAAAGCTATGGCATGGTTTGTCTCTAAAACCTGGAGACATTTCTAAAATTAACGGATTAAAAAGACCTACCGAGGCTGTATTAAAAGAATATAGTATCAAAATTAAGAACTACATGAATAAATAATCATGACAAAGCTTTATATATTATTAATATTGACCTTTTGTTTGGGTTGTATAAGCCCTAATAGTGCTCAAAAGAATGACTGTGTTAGTGATGGAACTACGACTTTTGTGAAAGTCAATCTTGTAGACTCAACAATTTATGAGATAAACTCTGTTCCTTCTGGAGCTTTCTTTTTAAAATTTCATGTAGCAAGCTGTACAATTGAAAAGGATACCTATAATTTGAAGGGGGATGTACAGTTTGTTGACTCAAAAAGCGAGTCACTTTTTAGTGGTGAATCTGATGTTGTTTTGAAGCTAGCTAACTCTGTTAGTCAAATTAAATGGAAGACTATGGGCATTTTAGGAGTAACAGATAAGAATGGAGAATTCTCTATTAAAATTAAAAAGCAATCAAGTTTTTCAATAATACTTGAGAAAGAAGGTAAATACACTATGCTTTTTTCTTTTGGGAAAGAACTCTAAGTAATACAGGACTTCAGAAAACTCTTGTTTTAAGTGGGTTTGTAACTCACGACCCAAGAGATAACTAGATGAGAGTTCGAGGTTTTTCAGGAAGAACCCTACAGGTAAGATTACCCGTTTTCAGTTATTAATGGTTTATTTAAGAATTGAATTTTGGCATTAATTTAAATTAAAAACATTGGGCGCTTCGCGCCCGTGCCTTCGGCCTTGGCTCATAGCGGTTACTCTTGGTTACTGCTGACTTTAAATTGTCTGGTACAATGGCATCAGGTACACCCTTATAATAATGCATTGAATTCTCAACAGAAGTTATAAAATCCTCTTTCTTTTGACTCAAACTAGCTTCT
>JABSPQ010000004.1:4865-21540 GCA_013214205.1 Flavobacteriales bacterium | reverse complement strand
TTCGACAATTAACAGGATAGCACTGAACTTGTTAAAGAAGGATGACGCAAAGATTGGGGTTAAGGCAAAAAGAAAAATGGCAGGTTGGGATAACGAGTATTTACGTAAGGTTATGAAAAATTAGATGCGTTTGCCCTGTTCAAGGGGATGCTGTCCAGCTACAAGCTGGACTTGAGGGGTTAACTTGCTATATGTGTTACCCACCAAACACCTCATCCAGCATTATCCCACAAATATCTACAGGCGAAATATTGGCTTTGCCTCCCGAGTTATTTCCAATAAAAATGGCCTTGTCCTCGTCGCTAACATCAACACGACCATGAGACCCTTTAACCAACGAGGCATCCAAAGGAATGATATCCATAAGCATTCGGAAACCCATTTTTTTCTTGAGCAATTTGAACATAATTTTGGGTACAATCAATAATTGCTTTGGGTCGAAAAACATTTCTACAGGATCGTATCCCGGTTTATTATGAATGTCGACGCAACGAGCAAAATCTGGCGCTTTAGAATCATCTAACCAATAATAGTAAGTAAACCAGCTTTTACTATTTGCAATAGCAACCAATTCCCCTGCCCTTTCATGATCTATATGATACTCTTTCTTGCCTGCTTCATCCAGCACTTTAGAGATTCCCGGCACTTGTTCTAGCCTTTGCTTTACTTCATCAATCTTGGTTTTGTCGTTAACATAAATATGTGAAACCTGATGATCGGCCAACGCAAAAGCCCTGCTTGCACCTGGGTCTAACAATTCGAATCCTCTTTCTTCTCTTAATTCAAGCAGGCCCATTTCGCGAAGAACGCGGTTAATGTGAATGGGTTGTTCAACCTCTGTAATGCCATATTCGGAAAGCAAAGTAACCTCCACTCCCTTCTTTTCTAAGAACAAAATCAAGTCTTTGCAAACAGCGTCAATCTCATTCAAGTCCTTTTTTAAAGTCGATTTATCGTGTCCAAATTTCTGTAGACAATAATCTAAATGAGGCAAGTAGATCAGCACCATTGTTGGATTGTGCCAATCGTGTACTTTTTTAGAAGCGTCGGCAATCCATTTGCTAGCTTCTATTGAAGTCTTAGGCCCCCAAAAATTAAAGAGCGGAAACATGCCCAATTCCTCTTGTAATCGATCTCTAATTTCGGCAGGTTGAGAATAACAATCCGGCTTTTTACTTCCATCTGCCCAATACTGAGGAAGCGGAGTAACAGAAAAATCAACGGAAGAATTCTTGTTGTACCACCAAAACATATTGGCGCAAGTAAAGTTTGAATCTTTCTCTTTAGCCTGCTCCCAAACATTTGGCCCGCTCACCAACTTGTTCGATTGTCGCCAAAGTTTTACTTCGTCTTGTTCTCTAAAATACCAGCCATTGCCAACAATACCATGTTCGTTTGGCCATTTACCAGTTAGGTAGGTAGACTGAACTGAACAGGTAACGGCAGGCAACACAGGATCAATTGAGGCCACTTGTTTCTTTTTAGACCACTCGGTTAAAAACGGAGTATGCTCTCCTAAAAATCTTTTAGAAAGTCCAACTACATTAATTATGGCAGTTTGTTGCATCCGATTATTGTTCAATAATTTTACTCACCCAATTTAGCTCTCTGCAAATTGAATCAACTACATCAACTTTTAATTCGGGTGGCAATACATCCCAGGTATAGGTCTCTACTTCCAAATGTTGAGTGAATGGTTTATCGTTCCAAAGGTTCAATAATTCTACCACATCGCTTTGAGTAGATTTTAATAAATAAAACTCATCCACAAAAACAGGTACATGAAAATGCGTTCTTAATTCTACATTTTCAGAATCGCTCATTACTTCCAAAGCGGTTCCTAAATCTTGGTGATTTTCTATACTGCCATTGGTTTTCTTTATCACAGTTTGATGTAGATAAGTAAGCTCATCAAAGGTTTTCAGATTCTCTTTTACTGAGTCTACATTGGTACTATTCCATGCTGCTTTTAATGCAGCGCTAATCTGAATTTTTCCAATTTTAATTCCGTTCTCAGCCATTCTTGAAACAACGGTTTCCGAATCTTCATATCCAACAGCAAAATGGCAAATATCGTAGCACAATTGAATGTGTTCGATCATACTTGCCTTAGCTTCCTCATGAGAATAGCCAAGCGTTTCCATCACCAATTCAACACCCGATTTTAAAAAATATTCCTTGTAATAATCGACAAACTCAGTGCTGGTTTCAATTACTCCATCAGGTTCTGGCTCTATATCGAGGTGTAGAATCTGTCCTGTTTTCTCTTTGATCGTTGCTAAATGACAAACTATTTCTGCAAGGTTGGTACAAGCTTCTTGCTTCAATTCATTTATCTCTTTATCCCCATTGTGCCAATATTTATACGACAATGGAGATGTTGAAATTCCACCTTCCATTCCCTTCGGAAGGATCGCAGAAAGCAAGTCGAATAGACGTTTGGTGTAATCAACCCTATCCTGTGTAGACCAATCTGGCAAGTGAACTTTATCCTTAATAACAACGTCGTGAAAATCGTGGTAGGGAAAACCATTCATGGTAAAAACATAAATATTTTCCTGCGCTAGCCAATCTTTAAACTGCTGAATGGCGTCTCCTTCAAAAATTTCAATAGATGCCTTGTTAGATAATCGCAACCCCAATCCGAAGGGCTTACCATTGCCTATTTTATCTCTTACTTTGGTGGTATAGTCTTTAAGACTTTGAAATGTCTGCTCCCAAGTTTCCCCAGGATGAATGTTGGTGCAATAAGATAAGTGGCTGTTATGCTGTATGTACATTGGTTCTGCATTTCTCTTTGAGCAGAAGAACAGATTTTTGTAGAATCTCGTGATCCATCTCATGCACTTCGAGTTCTTCCCCGATAGAATTTATCAAGATTACAGTTAGTTCTCCTCCTAAATGCTCACGGAATTCTTCAAGACCTTTCAGTAATTCAGGGTTGATCTTCTCTCCCTTCTTATCAAGAAGTTGTGGGTGATAAATCTCAAAATTAAAACCTTCGATGCTTCCAATAATCAGTTCATATGTTTGCTCATCGATAAAACCAGATAGGTAAGCATAAGTGATGTCCAAAGCTAAACCTACCGCTAAAGCCTCACCATGACGCATTTCGAAGTGCGTTAATTGTTCTAATTTGTGCGTTGCCCAATGTCCGAAATCGAGTGGACGTGAAGAACCTTGTTCGAATGGATCTCCCGAAGATGAAATGTGTTTGAGATGCAATTCGGCACATCGGTGAATCAGTTTTCCCATCACCTCAAGATCACGATTATTCAAAGGTTCTGTACTAGAAACAATCCAATCAAAAAACTCAGGTGATTTTAGCAACGCCACTTTTATAGCTTCCGTAATGCCAGATCTCCAGTCTCGTTCACCTAACGTGGTAAGAAAATTGGCATCGTTGATAACAGCATAAGGCGGAGCAAAACTTCCCAAGAAATTTTTCTTTCCAAAGTAGTTAATTCCATTTTTCACCCCAACTCCAGAGTCGTTTTGAGAAAGAACTGTTGTTGGAATTCTTATGTGACGGATACCTCTATGTCCAATAGCAGAGGCCAAACCAGCCATATCTAATACTGCACCACCACCTATGGCAATCAGATAAGAATGTCGATCGATCTTGGTATCATTTATTAATTCGAGTACCTTAACTACGCCTTCAAATGAATTTTTTACTTGCTCGCCTCCAGGAACAATTAACGGTGATCCTGAAATAACAATTTGATCGGCGTGCAATTCAAAGTAGCCCTTAATGTCTTCTATCAATTGTTTGTGGTGCTTTACAACACCCTCGTCAATTACAAATGCCACTTTGCTAATGCCTTTATCTTTTTTAAGCACATCGAGCAATATATTATTTTCCGCGGTAAACAAACCGTTCGTAAATAAAACGTCGTAATTGAAGTCTATCGAAAATGACTGGTGCATGCTCTCCATATTAAGTAACTGCAAATCGTTTGGCCAATAACATTGATACTGGTAGTAAAGCTAATACAAAAAGTCCAAATGACCAGTTATCAAAGCCAGCAGCAAAACTTGCGTTGAGTGGAATCAATGAAAGCACCCCCCTTTTTACTGCTCGCATTATATTAGGTGGGTTGTTTTTTACGATGGCTCTAATTTTTGCTTCAAAATTGATAATGAACCAAAGCCCTAAAAATGGCGCTAATGATAACAATTGAAGATCGAATAGCATGGCTAAATATAGGATGCCGCCAAGTACCAATAAGTCTAAACACATGGCCAAAGCAACTGCTAAACGATTGTTTCCGATAACTTCTCCTCTGCTTGTTAATGTTATTGCGGCAATAAAAGCCAGCGGAATTAGGCAGATGTACCATAGGTTCGACATGCTTGCGGCAACAATACTTATTCCGAGAAATAAATTAAAAGCTCTACAAAACCCCATTACGAAAGGGCCTAAGACTAAATGATGCTTGGCAAATTTATCGTACAACAACACCAATCCGCAAATGGATAAGGCAATTAAACCGCTCCACATTCCAACCATTGAGGCAGAAACAAAGCCAATTAACAGCAAGCTTCCACCCAAAATAGCCGCTTGTTTTTTTGTCACTTTCCCACTTGGAAGAGGTCTTTCGGGGCGTTCTTCCTTGTCTATTTCATAATCGAAATAATCGTTAAAAACGATTCCTCCCCCATACAAGCCAATAGTTGATAAAACCAAGAGCAATACATTTAAGAGAGAAGTATCTGGAATTTGAGATAAAGCTATACCCGCAATTGCAACCCCAGCAAGGATGTCTGCAATGGCAGTAACAATATTTGCCGGACGCATTAGAACCAAATAATAGAAGATCTTCATCTATTTAGTTCTCTACAATATTATTTGAAGTTGTTTTTTTAGGCTCTTGTCCGCGGAGAACACTGTTGCCATCGTATCTTTCCGATTGATCAATGTCAGACTCATCCCAATCGCTTTCTTTCATATTTCCGCTAAGGCCGTAGATGCTTAACGCATTCTGATAACAAGTAAGATTAACATCCTCTAGCGAAATACCTTTTTCAATCATTAAAGCAGCAGTTTTTGGTACAGCAAGTGGATCGCTTACACCCCAGTCGGCAGCACTATTTACAATAATTCTTTCAGAACCATACTGTTTAACCACCTCAACCATTCTGTCGTTGCCCATTTTTGTGTGCGGGTAAATGGTAAAAGCAGCCCAATAACCTCTGTCTAAAACTTCTTTAACAGTTTCTTCATTATTGTGATCGATAACAATCGTTGAAGGATCAACGCCGTGCTCTTCCACAACATCCATGCTTCTAGTTGTACCATTCTTTTTATCTCGGTGTGGTGTGTGAATCATAACGGGTAAATCAACTTCCTTAGCCAATTCCAATTGCTCACGGAAAAAACGATCTTCCGCATCGGTTTGATCGTCGTATCCAATTTCGCCAATTGCCACCACGTTTTCTTTATGTAAATAAAGCGGTAAGATTTCCATCACCTCTTCTGCAAGCGCAACGTTATTGGCTTCTCTAGAATTTAATCCGATGGCGCAGTAATGTTTTATTCCGAATTGAGAAGCTCTAAATTGCTCCCAACCTACTAGACTAGCGAAGTAATCTTTAAACGAACCTATTTCTGTTCTGGCTTGTCCCATCCAAAATGCAGGTTCTACAATGGCTACAATACCTGCTTTTCGCATTGCGATGTAGTCATCGGTTGTTCGTGAGGACACATGGATATGTGGATCTATAATTTTCATTTATTATTCTTTCGTTTGTAGTGACAACGTTCCTAATTCTGCCCACGACTTAGACGAAGGTTGAAGGTTTTGCTTGCTCAACCAATCTCTGGCTGGCTGAAACGAACTTTCGTTAATCACTTTAATTGCCACTTCTTTTGCTAAAGATATATCATTACTTATTACTCTTTGCAAGTCGGATAATAATTTCTCGTCTACAAAGCCACTAGTTAATCGCCATAATTCAGGAGTAACCGATCTGCCCGCAGCCCACCTCTCGTGCGCATAATCTTGTAAAGTGTTGGCCAAGTTTTCGTTCTTTCGCTCTTCCAATCCTGGAATCTTAAAAATAGGCCGATCCATAAATATGGCCTTCAACACCATCTGATTCCAAGCTTCTTCAGTAAAATTTTGTGTAGGAAAGGGATTCTCTAATGCAATGGAAT
Source organism: Flavobacteriales bacterium (assembly GCA_013214205.1). Taxonomy (GTDB): domain Bacteria; phylum Bacteroidota; class Bacteroidia; order DT-38; family DT-38; genus DT-38. The sequence goes on along the minus strand of JABSPQ010000004.1, from coordinate 15,380 downwards.
CAAACACACTTGTTATGTTGGTTCTAATTCCATTGACAACTTCTAATATAAAATCGTTCGCGTTCTCCAGAAAATAAATTGCTTTGTACAAAGCAATTTGTTCGTTAACATCGCCTGCATTTAGCATATTAACAAAGAGCTTTTTGTTTTCTTTTTTTGGAACCGTGAGCATAAAGGCCAGTCTGCAAATTTGATCTGAAGACCAAGTCATCTCGCCAAATTCAGGAAAAACTTCTTTTAAACTTGTTAAATCTGAACTATCTAGAACAGCTATATTTTTATTGATTTTACGATGAACCAAACCAAAAGCAAGGTACAAATCTTTAGGCAAGTGATTTGTTTTTAGTTTCTCCAATTTTTCCTGAAACCACAATAGCTCAGTATCTATTAATACTTTATTGCAAATATTTTCTATTATTGAGGGAAAGCCCATGGAGTAGTTTCTAACAAATTTACAAATTGTTTGGATCGATTGATTTGATTTTTATGATGTTATTAATCAGCAGACTTGTTAATTTTGAACCTAGCAATTAACATTCAATAATATCCGTACAATCAAATGAAAATTTTAGTTAGCCTTCTCCTTCTTCTTTCTTTCAGTTCAATATCGAGCGCTCCAAAAAATAATACTGACGTGCTTGGGTTGCTAACGTTTGCAAGAACATTAAAAGGTCATATGGATCCTAAACAGCAGGGTTTAAAATTGATTAGCGAGAAAGAGGGGCAATATTATCTTACAGGGAAACTAGAAAAGATAGCAGATGAAATGCACGGAATTGAATGCGATTTTAAGAACAAGTTTTTCCCTTCTGCCAAGAGTCAAACATTGATTTTAGATTACGCCAAAACCCGAACATATCATAAGGTGTTTAAATTCACATACAACAACCTAGAAACCCTTAAAAGTGATTTTGAACAAGCTGCAAAAGTCCTCAAAACCAAATACAAATATTCTGTCAGAATTCAGAATCAAGCATTTTCGGAAATAAGAGAGACCGAAACTAGGATCTCACTTAAAATCAAAGAAAACATTACTGTAACTGGTTATCGCGTTAGCAGAGCCAAATCTTTAATAGATGGTGTGTTTTTTGAAATTAGTATGGAACTTGAGAATAAGCAATTGGTTGTAAAGAGCATCGATTATCGAAATGTGAAGTAATTTTACGAATTTATTTACCTTAGTAATACCTTCGTTATTTTCAGCGGACTTTCAACCGATCCATTAAGTTTATACAAGCTCGCTAACTTTATTCCATATTTTTGAGAAATGTCGTACATGTTTTCTCCTGCTGTAACTACATGATAATCTTTTTCTCCACTCTTCTTTTTAGTTTCCAAGTAAATTATTTGCCCAGTCCGAAATTCATCCCCTTTTTTTAAATCATTCCACTTATAGATATAATAAACCTGTGCACTAAGCTTATAAGCAATATATTTAGGAGTATCTCCATCAATTGCAATTACAGACTTTATTCCGTTTCTTAATTTAACTGTATGTGGGTTCTCTGAGATAATTTGTGGCATGGCATTTTCCCATAAATATTCGTCAAAAGTCTTCTTAAGACTCTTCAAAACCTGATTTATCCTTGCATATACATTAATTGGCCCAACTCCCACGGGAATAAGTATGAACTCCTTTAAGGTAACCCTATCCTTGATTGCCCAGTTACAACTTATTCGAGTTAATCCTTCACTTGAAGTTGATTCCACGAATTGTAACGGAAAAATAACATATCGATATTTCGACTTATCAGATTACTCCTTCGACGATAATTCAGATTCAAAAATTAATCTGTGATTTGCGGTAAATTCTTTGTCAATCCTGCCCTCAAAGCCATATACTCCTCTATTGCCATATATAAATTTCGAACCAGCATTTATCTCTCGCCATTTAATAAATAGTGTTGTTGACTCAAGAAGAGACTTAATTTCAAGTTTTTTTATTCGAACACCGTCAAACCCATTTATATATTCGTGTTCCTTTGAAATCCAACATTCGTACACTCCAACCCTACTAGAAAGAGAATGAGGATCCGGGTTTTTGAAACCAAGATGGCTCTTTACTATATTAGTATCCGAAGCTATTGAATCAAAGTCATTTTGCGAATAACTATGCGTAACAAAAAAGATACAGAATAATCCTATAATAGGTTTTCTATATTTGAAATATCATTAATCATTTTACAAAAATATAAAATCACAAATAGTTAGAGTTTAAATTCTATTTTGTGTACAAATAAAAAAGGCGAAGTGATTTTACTTCGCCTTTACTTTTGTGGGCCCTCGCGGGCTCGAACCGCGGACCACTTGATTATGAGTCAAGTGCTCTAACCAGCTGAGCTAAGGGCCCTAATAAAATAGACCTTTACGGTTTTTTTTATCGGACTGCAATTTTACATATTTGCTGATTGGAAACCTAATATATACCTGAGAACTATGAAGCTTAGCGGCATAAAATTTAAACTTTCATTTAGAGCAATGTGTTAATCGATATTGACTCAGACCTTTCTACTTCCGAGTTCCAAAAAATCAGAAAGTTGTTATTGTGTAAAACAACCCTAGATAAATTCTAATTTAATTTTACGATAAAAGTTGAGCTCAAACCGGGGAGCACTTGCCTTGGAGTCAAGTGCTCCCCGCCCGAACGTACCTTTCGCGTACGGGCGGGTAACCAGCTGAGCTAAGGGCTCTAATAAAATAGACCATTACGATCTTTTTTATCGGACTGCAATTTCACATATTTGCAGCACAGGAAACCTAATACATAATTGTGAGCAATGAATCTTGACGGCATAAATAACTTAATCTTCGATTTGGGCAATGTATTGCTAGATATCAACCCTACTCTTTCAACCGACGCTTTCAAAAAGCTTGGCGTGCATCAAATAGGTGAGTTCTATTCTCTTAGCCGTCAAAACCATCTATTCGATAATCTTGAAACAGGAAAAATTACCAATGCAGAGTTTAGAGATGAAATAAGGCTTTTAAGCGATGTTAGTTTAAAAGATGAGGAAATAGATGCTGCATGGAATGCTTTGCTCTTAAACATGCCTATTAATCGCCTGGAGCTGCTACAAAAACTTAAATCGAAGTATAAAGTTTACTTGTTAAGCAATACTAATGCAATTCACATCGCAGAATTTGATAATTACTTGGAACGAGAAAATACTAAAGAAGCTTTCTATAATTGTTTCGATCATGTTTACTACTCTCATCAGGTAGGTATGAGAAAGCCAAACGCTGATATTTATGAATTTGTATTAGCAGATCAATCAATGATTGCAGAAGAAACTATGTTTCTAGACGACTTGCAAAACAATTTAGACGGCGCAGCAAAGCTGGGCATCCAAACTCAATTGACTTTAAGAAATATTGTTGATTTATTCGCGAACTAAGCAGATAGCCTATTTCTTCACAAAAGACTCCATCTGATTATCGAAATTCAGATAGTAAATGCCTTTTTTCAAGTTAGAAACATTGATCTGTGTATCAGCTCCCTTTTTAACCAGGTTACCATATTGATCAAAGATTTCATACATCGTGCTCGAAGTAAAAATAATTTCTTTGTTCACTTTAAGTGGAGTGAATGAAATATTTGGTGTTGGCGAATTAAAAGTCGCATTTGGAGAGTAACGAGGCTTTCTAGAGAAATCCACTTGTTTTACTCTGTATTTATTTTCTCCTGAGTGGTGTGCTACTTTAAAGCTGTAGTTATGAGAAACCGTTGTTCCTTTTCCATCTACTTGGCCTAATTTAATCCACTTGTTCCATCTAAATTGTTCGATAGTAAAAGGTAATTCGCCAGACTCACCGTTGGTAGTCCATCTTAAAACGCCACCCTTATCAACCTTAATAGAAGAGATTACATATGTACTTTTAGGTTTAAGAACCTCAGGATTCAACACCTTAGGAGTACAATCGTCTTTATGTTTAATCTTTACTTCAACTTTACCACCAAGTTCAATTTGTAATGCAGTAAAATCAATTTCGAATGCGCTTGAGTTTAATTCGTCGGTTGTAATCTCGTCATTAACAGTAACTTCAAACGTACAAAACCCTACGCCAGAACCTGCGAATGGATTTAACACATAAAGGTTTTTACCTTGATAGGTGCCCTCGTGTAAGATCACTCCCGCCTGAACGTTGAGAGATATAAGTAGTGCGAGTGTAAATAGATATACTGTTCTTCCCATTATTGTTGACCTCAATCTATGTTTGCTATAGCTAAAATACTAAGCCTGCAAAGCTAATGTCTTATTTTGCAAAACCAAAATAATTAAAAACTTTTATATATAGGCTAATTTAAGCTTTTTGCATTGTTAATTAATCTGTAAATCTTCTTTTTCATATTCAATATCTCACATTAATAGAAATATTGTCATTTCATTTCGAATCATCCAAAAGCAATTATCATACCGAATCTTTCTTAGGTAATCCCTTTATACTTTTTGCTGCTTCAAACATTTTTTTTGCCTGTCCCTCATTAAAGTCAAGACCTGGAATATCCTGAACCTCGTAAACAGAATTGGCAGTTTTAATTAAAAAGTAAAAATGATGTCTTGGATCTAAACCCGATCCTTCTATTTCCATTGAATAAAGGAGGCTAACCGAATCCTGAACGATATAAGTAGGCACCATAATGCCCCCATTTGCGATATCTTCCATCTTCATCGAAATGTTGTAATCCGCTTCAACAATTTGCAATCCAAAATATTCTCCAATTCTAATCTCCAGCGCTCCTAAATCGCTATACTCTATAGACATAGTACCGTTTGTAGAATCTGGGATTTCAATAGAAATGGGTAAGTCTTTGTCTAACAAACTTGCAACATGCAGCTTGTTTTTCTTCAAGTATTTAATATGATCCTCTTCCGATACCATGCCATCATTGACATTAGTTTCTCCACATCCAAATAATGCAACCGCACATAACAGGGCAAGTAGCCAATTCGAAATCCTTTTCATACGGTATGCTATTTTATGGTTATTTGAGTGTTAAAGATAACACATTAATTTAATTGAGTTATTATCATTTTAAACATTTGAATTATTTGATTGCGGCATTATTCTTGATAGGCCGAATCTATATTTAAATTACTTTTACCGTTAATGAAGTATTCACTATTAACCTTATTAATAATTATCACTGTTTCAACAGGGAATTTGGCTGCTCAAGAAGCAGGTAAAACGAGGGGTACTGTGCTGGAGAAAAGTGAGCATGGCCATCCTCAGTCTCTTCCTGGTGCTAGTTTATATTGGGTAGGACTTGAGAGTAAGGGTGTAGCAACAGATATGAATGGTGCTTTCGAGATAATCAACCCCTCTTCATTCCCAGCAAAACTGGTGGTTAGCTTTGTAGGTAAACCAAACGACACCATTGCTATTGCAACTGTTCCCACAGATGATTTATCAATAGTACTCTCCAACAATAGCGAGTTAAAGGAAGTTGTAATTAAAGGCAAGATTGACGCTACCAGCACTTCTTTATATTCCGACATTAATAAAGAGGTAATTACCACCAAAGAACTCAAAAAGGCTGCCTGCTGTAGTTTGTCGGAAAGCTTTGAAACAACTGCCACAGTCGATTTGAAATTTGATGATGCTGTTACGGGCACTAAAAAAATTCAGATGTTAGGCTTAGATGGAGTTTATGCTCAAATTCTTAACGAAAACATTCCAATGATTGGCGGACTTTCTTCTAACATTGGCCTTGGTTCTATCCCGGGTACTTGGATCGAATCTATTTCTGTTACTAAAGGAGCTGGTTCGGTGGTTAATAGTTACGAGTCAATTACTGGTCAAATTAACATCGATTTAATTAAATCGGATAAGGCAGACCAAGCCTTTTACAACGTGTACGCCAATTCTAAAGGCAATATGCAGCTAAATGTACATTTAGCCAATAAGTTTGGTGAAAAAGAAAAGTGGAGCAGTATTTTGTTCATGCATGTTGGCGATCTTTCTTTTAGTCATGATATCAACAAGGATTCTATATTAGATATGCCTTTGAGCAGAAAATACAGCATTTTTAACCGCTGGAAATATTCTGGCGAAAATTACCACAGTCAATTTGGCGTAAAATACTTAAACGATAGCCGTACTGGCGGTCAAATTGGGTTTTCAGCTCCTGAGCCTGCTGATACAACACAACCTTTATATGGCATTGGAATTGACGTGCAGGAAGTAGAAATTTTTACAAAAAACGGATTCATCTTTCCCAAACATCCTTTTCAAAGTATCGGGATTCAATTTAGCGCTAAGCACCACGAGCAAAAGTCGTTTTATGGATATGGTTTAAAAACATATTCGGGTGTTGAAAACCGTATTTATACGAATGTTATATATCAAATTGAGAGCAAAAACTCAGTAACAAAGTTTAAAGCTGGAACTAGTTTTATTTACGACGATTTTGATGAGCACTATATGGATACCACCTTCTTACGAGAAGAAATTGTTCCGGGCGTGTTTACTGAATTCACTTATAACAAGAAAAAAATTACCGCCGTTACAGGCCTTAGAGCAGATTACCACAATTTATATGGCATGTTTTTCACCCCGCGTGTACATCTTAAGTATCGATTTAAAGAAAAATCGGCTATCAGAATTTCTGGAGGAACAGGTTTAAGAACTGCGAATGTGTTAATAGAGAATGCTAGAGCTTTAGCAAGTTCTAGAACAATGGTTTTCCAAGAAGCCCTGTTGCCAGAGGAAGCCATCAATTTTGGTACGAGCATTACCCATAAGTTCGATTTTCTTAAAAGGTCTTCTTCTGTTAATGTGGATTACTACAACACAATATTCACCAATCAGGTTATTGCCGATTACGACACTGATGTTACGAAAGTATTGATTTATAACCTTGATGGTAAATCTAATTCGCAAAGCTTCCAAATAGATTTCGATTTCGAACCGATTGAACGATTAGAAGTAAAGATGTCGTACAAACACTATGATGTTAAGATAACCTACGGTGACAAGCTATTGAGTAGGCCTTTGATTCCGACTGACAGGGCATTGATTAATGTGTCCTACGAATCTAAAAATGAGAAATGGCTTTATAATTTAACCAATCAGTATTTTGGAAAGAGTCGAATCCCTAACACTTCTGCCTTATCGGAAGAACTCCGATTACCTACAGAATCATCCGAATACTTTATGTTTAACGCTCAAGTAACTCGTATATTTAAAAATACAGAATGGTATGTTGGAGCGGAAAACATTACTAATTACAAACAACCAAATCCAATAATTGACCCATCTAACCCTTTTGGCTCATCTTTTGATGCTTCATTAATATGGGGCCCTTTAGCAGGACGTATTATATTTGTAGGTATGAGATTAAATATTAAATAATTATGAAAGCAAAAACGATAGGATTCTTATTGACGGCTATGTTAATGTTAGCGGGTAATAGCTTGTTCGCTCAAAAGGAAAAAAGTACTGCTACTACAGTAATCAAAATTTCTTCGCAGTGCGATATGTGCAAGAAAAGAATTGAAACCGGACTGCTTTATATGCCAGGGGTTAAAAACGCTACTGTAACTGTTGCAACCAGTACTATAGAGGTAAAATACAAAAAGAGTAAAACCAATCTAAAAGAATTAGAGAAAGCTATTGCTGCAATTGGCTACGACGCAAACGACCTTCCTGCTGACACCGAAGCATACAACAAGCTCCCTAAATGTTGTCAAAAAGGCGGGCACTAGATTCTATTCAAAATCTTCTAAAATATTACACAAAAAAAGAGGGGTTAACAATGTTAACCCCTCTTTAAGTTTATCGGATAATGTATTATGCAGTAACAGGAGCTAACTCAGCTTTTAATGCAGCAAGACATTTATCAACGTTCTCTTCAGTTGCAGAGCCGCCCATCAAACCAATTCTCCAGATTTTTCCAGCCATTGGTCCTAAGCCACCACCGATCTCTAATTGGTGATCGTTCAATAATTTAGTTCTTAATTCTAAATCATCTACTCCTTCAGGAATGTTGATTACATTACACTGTGGCAATCTATCAGACTCAGCAACAAAGAAAGTTAATCCTAACTCTGTTAAACCCGCTTTCAATCTTTCATGACATGCTAAGTGACGAGCAAATACAGCATCAGCACCTTCGTTAGTAAACAATCTCAACGCTTCATGCAGTCCGAATAAAGCATTTACAGGAGCTGTGTGGTGGTAAGATCTTTTACCTGTTCCACCCCAGTAAGCCATTACTAAATTCAAATCCATGAACCAGCTTTTTACTTTAGAAGTTCTAGCTTCAATTTTAGCAACTGCAGCAGGACTTAAAGAGATTGGAGATAATCCAGGAACACATGCTAAACATTTTTGTGATCCAGAATAAACTGCATCTACACCCCATTCGTCAATTTTTACTGGTAAACCACCTAAAGATGTAACTGCATCCATAATGGTTAACATACCTGCATCTTTAGCCATTTTACACAATGCTTCAGCATCAGATAAAACACCTGTAGAAGTTTCAGCATGTACAAAAGCGAAGATTTTAGCATCTGGGTTTGCATCTATAGCAGCTTGAGCTTTATCTAAAGAAATTGAAGTTCCCCAGTCGTCTTCTACCATTACAGCAACACCACCATATCTCTCAACATTTTCTTTCATTCTACCACCAAAAACACCATTTTGGCAAATGATTACTTTGTCTCCGTCTTCAACTAAGTTTACGAAACAAGTTTCCATACCTGCAGAACCAGGAGCAGAAACAACCATTGTTAATGTGTTTTTTGTTTGAAATGCACCATGTAACATTTCTTTTACTTCATCCATCATTTGGATAAACTGTGGATCTAAGTGACCAATGGTACCCATTGATAAAGATTCCAATACTGATGGGTAAACCTGAGTAGGTCCGGGGCCCATTAGGGTAACTTTTTTTGCTATGAATTTTTCCATAATTAATTACTTTGTTTGTTAAAATTTTTAAGGGTTGCAAATATAAAAATGAAGAGGCTTTTTTAAGTATAGTTTAAGCACCAAAGCTTAAGCAACACTAAATTGGTTAGATGTATTGTTAGTACCTCCTGCTTTTAGGGCTAAATCACCAGCGAAAAATTCCTTGTGATCGTCTCCTAAATCAGATCCTGCCATACGTTGATGTTTTACACAAGAAACACCTTTACGCAATTCTTGACGTTGTACACCTTCTACATAAGCCAACATTCCTTTGTCACCATAGTAACCTTCAGAAAGGTCGTTCATACTCAATGCTGTAGTATGGTATGTAGGCAATGTAATTAAGTGATGGAATACACCAGCCTCTCTAGAAGCATCTGCTTGGAAAGTGCGAATCATTTCATCTGCACGGTTAGATAACTCAGTACCATCATACTTAACATCCATTAATTTTTCACGATCGTAAGAAGACACATCTTCTCCAGCTTCTACCATAGAATCAAACGCTTGCTTACGGAAATTTAAAGTCCAGTTAAAAGAAGGAGAGTTATTGTATGCCAACTTAGCGTTAGGCACTTGCTCTTTAACACGGTTTACCATATGAGCAATTTGCTTTACATTTGGAGTTGGTGTCTCTATCCAAATTAAATCTGCACCTGCTTGTAAGCTAGATACACAATCTAATACTACACGGTCTATATTGGTTCCTTTTGCAAACTCATATAAACCACTAGCCAAACGCGCAGGACGGTGAAGTTTTCCATCTTTCTTTATTAAAACCTCGTCATCTTTTGCCTCGCTAATGTCGATCTCTTCTGTTTTTAAGAAACTAATGTATTGAGAAGCTAAATCACCTGGAGTTTCTGAAACTGGTATAGTTTGAGTTAGACCAGCACCTTCTGAGTCTGTACGCGCAACAATAATTCCTTCTTCTACGCCTAGTTCTAAAAAAGCGTAACGCAAAGAATTAATTTTAGCATGGAACTCCTCATGTGGAACAGTTACTTTACCATCTTGGTGACCACATTGTTTAACATCAGATACCTGATTCTCAATCTGTAAAGCGCAGGCTCCAGCTTCTATCATCTTCTTAGCTAATAAGTAAGTAGCTTCTGGATTACCAAAACCAGCATCAATGTCAGCAATAATAGGCACTACATGGGTCTGGAAGTTATCAATCTCGGACTGAACATTTTCACCAGCATCTAAACGTTTAAATAAATCGTTTAGTTCTACTGCGTCTGCTTGGCGCAAGAAGGTGTAAATTTCCTCGATTAGCATAGGAACAGACGTTTTTTCGTGCATCGATTGATCGGGTAATGGACCGAACTCAGATCTAAGAGCAGCTACCATCCAACCAGAAAGGTATATATATCTTTTTTCTGTAGTTTGATGATGCTTTTTTATAGCAATCATGTTTTGTTGAGCAACAAAACCATGCCATGCGCCTAAAGATTGGGTGTATTTAGAACTATCAGCATCATACTCAGCCATATCTTTACGCATAATAGCAGCGGTATATTTAGCGATATCTAAACCTGTTCTAAATCTATTTTGTGTAACCATACGTGCAGCATTTTCTGAACTTATAGCTTCCCA
>JABSPQ010000004.1:0-4765 GCA_013214205.1 Flavobacteriales bacterium | reverse complement strand
GGTGTATTTAGAACTATCAGCATCATACTCAGCCATATCTTTACGCATAATAGCAGCGGTATATTTAGCGATATCTAAACCTGTTCTAAATCTATTTTGTGTAACCATACGTGCAGCATTTTCTGAACTTATAGCTTCCCATGTATTACCGTGTTTTGCTTTAAGTTTCTGTACGGTTTCCAATGCAGAAGCGTAGTTTGTTTGTGATGAATTCACCATGATTTAATAGTTGAAATTTTAGTTAATTAATAATTGATTTGTTAATGTATTCGTATGTTTTGTTCGTTAAGAACTTATCAAACTTTTCTAAAACGATATTTACGTGTTTTATTTAATAAAACGATATGCTGCTACCGTTAAAAACTCTTCGAAAGAATCATTAACAACTAGTCTATTGAATAACGCTATTGCTTGAAGAAACTTTCCTGCCATGTATTTTTCACTTCCTACTGCATCTTAATCTGAATAATTTCATCGTCTCTGAAGTCTTCGTATAACTCATGGGTGATTACTCTACCATCATCTAATTTAGCGCCAGATTTTAACCATTGCCAAACTTGCGTTCTAGAAATTTCAGCTGTTGCTGCATCTTCCATTAAATTATGAAGTGCTACCGCTCTTTCCGCTTTTGTAGCCATCTTAAAATTTAATTGTTATATGTTATTAGGAATATTTAATTTCCCATGAACGCCATTTCCTCTAAAAGAGAATTGTTGGTCATAGAATTAATCTTTTCTTCAAATTCAGTTGGCGAAGTTAAAGGAATTATTCCTAAATAATCTTCTCTAGAGAAATCTCTTTCGTTCTGCATTTGCGCTTCCATAATATATGGTTTTTATTGTTTTTAAAACTATTCCAGTCAGCGTCACACCAACTTGAATACAAATGTAAATAACAATTTCACAAAAACAAGCGAATATTCGCTAAATGTTGTTTTTCTCTAAAAAAATTAATTCGCTAAAACATACATATTAGCTAAACACTCTTAAATGTAGCGATAAGCCTCAAGTGTTAGGAAGTCAGTAAAGTCAGGCTCCATTACCATTTTGTCTAAAATTTCTACAGCAAGGTCATATTTACCCGCTTTATAGGCATCTTCTCCAATTAATTGAATCTGTTGAGCAACTACTATGTCCACATTTTTTCTGTACAATCCAATAGTCACATTCTGGCCAGTATTCAATCTACCTTTTATATTATGGATCCATTGCCAAATTTGAGTACGAGCAATTTCTGCCGTTGCAGCGTCCTCCATTAAGTTATAAATAGGCACACTTCCAGATCCGCTTAACCAAGCTTCGATGTATTGAATGGCAACATCAACATTGTTTCTTAAACCCGCTTCGGTTATTTCACCTATTGGATCTTCGAGTAAGTCCAAGTTGGTAATTTTAACATCCTCTCTTTTTACTTCAATTTGATTGGGAGTTGGCATAAACTCGTCAAAGATCTCTCTAACCATCGGAATTAATCCCGGGTGAGCAACCCAAGTACCATCGTGCCCGTTATGCACTTCTCTTAGTTTGTCCTCCTTTACCTTGTCCATTGCTTTTGCATTGGCCTCCAAATCGTTTTTAATTGGAATTTGTGCAGCCATCCCTCCCATTGCATGAACATGTCGTTTATGACAAGTTTGGATGAGTAACATAGAATAAGCCGACATAAAAGGAGAGTGCATTCCTACTTGATGACGATCTGGAAGAATAAACTCAGGCCATCTTCTAAACTTTTTGATGTAGCTAAAGATGTAATCCCATCTTCCACAATTTAATCCTGCTGAGTGCTCTTTTAATTCATAAAGAATTTCGTCCATCTCGAATGCGGCCAAAATAGTTTCTATTAAAACAGTTGCTTTAATAGTTCCTTGAGCAATTCCCAATTCGTTTTGAGCAAACACAAATACATCGTTCCACAACCTCGCTTCTTGATGATTCTCCAATTTAGGCAGATAGAAATATGGACCTGTTCCATTATCAATTAATTTCTGAGCATTGTGAAAAAAGAAAAGCCCAAAATCCATTAACGAAGCAGAAACATTCTCACCATCAATCAACAAGTTTTTATCTTCCAAATGCCAACCTCGTGGACGAACCATTAACGTGGCTATTTTCTCCTTCAGTCGGTATTCACGTCCTGTATAACTAACAAACTCTAATGTTTTGTCAATTGCTTTTCTCAAATTTATCTGACCTGCTATCATGTTGGTCCAAGTTGGAGAAGAAGCATCTTCAAAATCTGTCATAAAAACGTTTGCGCCAGAATTCAAAGCATTGATAATCATTTTGGCGCTAACAGGACCAGTTATCTCAACTCTTCTATCCTGTAAATCATCTGGCAAAGGAGCACATGACCAATCTCCTTCTCTAATGTGTTTTGTTTCTTCTAAAAAATCTGTTTTCACTCCAGCATCTATTAACAACTGTCGCGCTACTCTGGCCTCAAGAAGGTCTTTTCTTCGCTGATTAAAATTCTTTTGAAGTTTTGCAACAAAGTTTAATGCATCGGCCGATAATACTTCCGAATACTCTGCTCCCAGAAATCCGTTTGGGATTCCTTTTATTTCAACATTACTCATCTCAACTGATTCTGCCATGGTATTTATTTAGTGAATAAACTCTTTTTATAAGATCTTATATTATATAGTTTTAAAAGTATGCAAAGAGAATGATATTTCAAAGGTGATTATTCCTTTATCTACAGCGAAAATTCGCCAGTTTTGCTACTTTTGAAGATCAATAAATTTGGTGTTTATGATAGCTAGCAAAGAAACTATACGCTTAATATTCGGTCTTAAACTCCGTCAAATTCGACAGGACAAAAAATTGTCGTTGGCCCAACTATCTAAGCAAACAGGCATCTCTCAGTCATATTTAAATGAAATTGAAAAGGGAAAAAAGTACCCTAAAACAGAAAAAATTGTTATTCTGGCAAGTGCTTTAAACATTCCTTACGACAAAATGGTGTCGTTAAAACTCTCGAAAAGTCTTAGCCCAATCGCAGAATTATTGAACTCGAATATTTTAAATGAGTTGCCTTTAGACTTATTTGGATTCGAAATGAGCAAGGTGGTCGAGTTAATATCGAATGCTCCTAGTAAGGTAAATGCGTTTATTATGACACTTCTTGAAATTTCGAGAAATTACGATATGACTCAAGAGGGATTTTACTTGGCTACACTCCGTTCTTACCAGGAGTTACACGAAAATTACTTTCAAGAAATTGAAGATGAAGCCGATAAGTTTATTGAAAAAAACGGCCTCAAAAAGAAGAACAATAGTTTTGAAGAAATGTCTGCTTCTCTTACAAAACAGTTCAATTACAACATCGATTTAGAAGAGATTACCGAATACCCTGAACTTAAAAATTTCAGGTCGATTTTTATGCCCAATAAAAAGAACAAGCTTTTAATTAACCCTAATTTATCTGCTCGACAACAAACCTATGTATTAGGTAGGGAGCTAGGGTTTCAAACGATGAAATTGAAGGAAAGAAGTTATACTTCTTCATGGTTTAAAGCAGATTCTTTTGATATGGTGCTCAATAATTTTAAAGCGTCTTATTTTTCAAGTGCTTTATTGCTAAATAGAGATTTGATGGTGGATGATTTAGGAGACTTTTTCAGTTCACCGAAATGGAACAGCGATAAGTTTTTGTCTATGATGGACAGTTATAGCGCATCTCCTGGGACTTTTATGCACCGATTAACAACTTTGATTCCGAAGTTTTTTGGTCTGAAAAGTTATTTCTATTTAAGAATTGACAATGAAGTGGGCAGCAAATTTTACAAAATGGACAAGGAGCTTCATTTGAACAAATTGCACAGTCCGTATGCCAGCGAAAAGGAAGAAAAGTATTGCAGACGATGGATTGCTGTTACCTTGTTAGAGGATCTACAAAAACTTCAAGAAAAAGACCCAAATGTTAGAACAGTTGTTGGGGCACAACGGTCTATTTATATAGGTACGGCTAACGAATATTTCTGTATCTCTATCGCAACCACTTCTCCTCGCAAAAATTTCAACATGAGTATTACTGTTGGTTTTCCAATGGATAAAGCGTTGGAAGAAAATGTTGCTTTCTGTAATGATAAGGATGTTCCAATCAGAGAAGTTAATCAAACTTGCCAACGTTGTGGCGTTTTAGATTGCAACGAACGGGTTATAGAACCTTCTGTTTACCTTGAAGCTAAAAGGCTTAGAAAGGTGGAGAAAAGGTTGGATGACATAATGAACTGACTCTCCTCTTTCTTCGACTTTGTCGAAGAGTTCTCCTCTCTAAACAGCTACCGTGTATACACAAATATTTTGAGTAGCTTGTAATCCCAAAATGGAAATAGATTTTGAAGGATGCTTTGGAGATCGTAGGTTACAGCTCCGGGCGAAAAAGATGATCAGTGAATTATTTAGCAAATGTGTTCACTCAATCCGTCAAATATCAAATGATAAGGCCAGTCAACAGGCTTGCTATCGTTTTCTAAGAAACGATAATACCACTGAAGAAGAAATTACAAAACATATTACTAATTTTTGCGGTATCGCCACAAGAGGTCGAGTAGTATTAAGTATTCAGGACACAACAGAAATTAATCTTTACAGCCATAAAAACAGGATACATCATAATGAATCGATTGGCAAAACAGCTGCACCTAATATGGTTTAGGCTTTATGATACATCCTTCGTTTGTAATCGATGCATGGAGTGGCTTTCCTTTTGGTTATTCTGATGTTAAAATATGGAACAGGTCTAATGATAAGATTACCCAATA
>JABSPQ010000398.1 GCA_013214205.1 Flavobacteriales bacterium | reverse complement strand
TCGTAAGAGGATGAGCTAATTACACAGCCGATACCTGTAAAATGGTATCACTACTTCGAAGAGCCGTATGAGTCGAGAGGTTCACGTACGGTTCTGTGAGAAGTTAGGGGTGAAATTCCCCTGGCTTACTCGACTGTGCGTTCGTATATATGTTAATCAAATGCTTTAAACTGTTTCTATTCTTGTTTCATTTAACCAAAATTGATCAGTCAAATATGAATTGTTCTTCAGAAATGAGAAATCGTCAAAGTGTAGATTTTATTGATCATTTGAACTTTCTCTTTACGACAAACTTCTGTAACAGTCATGTTTCGTGCGATCATCAGTTGTAGATACTTAATTACTGCGTGCTATCCAGTTTGCAATAATCTCTGACGCAACAGCGCCAGATTCTGTATATAGGTGGTTACCATCTGTATAAACAAAGTTGTTGCTGAGTAAAGTCATGTCTAAATATCCATCAGAAAGTTCGATGGCACTTTTAACTTTAGCGTTAAAATCTACCATAAACTGCTTTTCGAGTGCCAATATCCCTTTAGAAATAGGAAGCCGAACCAGATAAACTTTCCCATGTTTTTGTAAAAAATGGATTGTTTTAAGCAAATAGTCATACCGTAAAGATGAATAGTTAAATTTAGGTATGTAGTTGTTTGTATAGTTCTCTAGCTTTCTATCGGTTCGTTGTTTAATATCTTCTTCACCCATTTTTATATTTACGGCAAACCAACCGTTTTCATGCAGAAGGTTGCTAGGCTTTTTGTTGAAATTGATTACTGGCTCAAAGTATTTTCCTGCTAAGTTGTGGAATAGATAGAAAAAATTAGGATCCATATTTACAACTGGGGTATTACCAACACATCTGTTTCTTTCCTTAAAAAGAGTGGAATCGTTTGGGGTGGAAGAGTCTGTACAAATCCCCCATGGGTCAATCGTAACAATAAAAATTCCGTCAGATGTTCCTTTAATTAATTTCTTCTTGATGCTATTTAGGTATGTCGGTCCATACGGGCTATGAGCCAAAGTGAATGCGTAGTTGTAGATGTCTTTATTTAATACTTTGTTAAATACATCTGGCTGTAAGCCTTGCGCTGCTCTGGAGTCGCCAAGTATTAAATTCGTTTGCTTTGGTGTCGTAAATCGAATATAAAAAGGATCACTGCTACCATCTGTTAGTGCAAGGATAAATAGAAATGTAACTCCTACTAGAAGAACAAAAATAGAAGTATGGACAATAAGTTTTTTCATGATCTCTAAAATTGAAAATAGATAAACTCCTGTTGCCTACCACTAAACAAAAGCGTTGTTATCGCTATTAAAAAGTAAAATCCTAATCTTACTATTTTATGCCAATTTAATCCAAAATTGGCTAATGCAAATTGACTATTTCTTCCTTTCCATTCAATGGAGAAAAATATAGCAAGGAATACGAACAAAGTAAATGGATGAACGGTGGTTCCAAGAAATGCGCTTCCAACTGGTAAGGAAGGAATAAGCATGGCTTTGATGTATTGGTAGCCGTGAGATAGATTTTCTGCCCTGAAAATAATGAATGTTAAGGTTACAAACGAAAAGGTTAAAATACCACCAATTAAAGGTTTGACAAAAGGAGGAAGGGCAGCGAATATTTTTTGTCTCCCGTTTTTTGTGAGTGATTCGAGTACTAATGCAAATCCATGCAGACCACCAAATACAATGAATTTCCAGGCGGCTCCATGCCATAAGCCGCTGCATAAAAAGGTTACCATTATGGCGAATAGTACACCTTTTTCTCCAAGGGATCTCCACATAAAAGCCAGTGGCATAAATAAATAATCATTGAACCATGTGTACAATGAGATGTGCCATCTGGCCCAAAATTCTTGAATTGAAGTTGATGTGTATGGGTAGGCAAAGTTTTGCATAAGATTAAAGCCAAATAAGCGCGCAGTTCCTATTGCAATATCAGAGTACCCAGAGAAGTCGGCATAGACTTGGAATACAAAGAAGAGGCCTCCCATTAACAAAGTGCCGCCAGTGTGATCTGCAGAATTGTTGAAGATTATATTGGCAGCATTGGCGCAAAGGTCTGCTATAATAACTTTTTTAAAGAGCCCCCAAAGAATTTGTCTTAGGCCATCTATGGATTTTGTGTAATCGAATTTTCTTTCTACTGCAAACTGTGGAAGAAGGTTGCTGGCTCTTTCAATCGGGCCTGCAACTAGTTGAGGGAAAAAGCT
>JABSPQ010000397.1 GCA_013214205.1 Flavobacteriales bacterium | reverse complement strand
TAGTTTCCTTTTATAGTTCCTTTCCTTTTTATACAGAATAGTTAATTCTTCTTCGCTCTCTTTTATAAATATATTAGCTCTTTTTCCCATACTATAAATATACGAAATATATAGGCAGCTTTGAATTTAAACTGGTATAACAACCTCAGGTCTTTTCCAAAACTTTTTAGGTTTAACTGAATTTCTTTTATTCTGAATAAATTGATCTTCTTCTTTTTCTTCAACCCAAATTTTCTCAAAATGCTCTTCAAAGCCACCAGCTAAAACAAACTTTTCACAAACAGGCTCTCTCCATGTATGAGTACTACATGTTCCACTTCCAGATTGATTCATAGTAAACAGTCCTAACTCTTCCCCAATAAGGCACATTTCTGTGTTCAAATATTTGTAATCCTTCCTACTAATTTTCAACAATTGCTCATAATGAGTTGCATTGTATGACTTACCCACCTTATATGAATCAAATTTGAGTTGAAATAACTGATGAACTATCCTTACTTCATCCTGCGTAAAATCGTTAATCATATTAGCAATTATTCATTATTACAACCTCAAAGATAATGACTTAAACACGACTAAAGCCCATCATTTTTAAATGAGCATTATAATATTTACCAGCTTATAAGACGGCGAAGCCCATGGAGTAATGATTACAGCATATGGCAACTCAATCTCGATTAAAGCAGTAGGAACGGCCTTTGTATACAACTTAATGGGACAGCAGTTAACTCAAATCGAAGTAAATGGTTCTGCTTTAATTACCTTGCCTCAAAGAGGAACCCATCTTGTAAAAGTGACTTTTGAAGAAGGGGATGCGGTGCAAAAAGTGTATTTGGAATAACTGGTCTTCCAATGCTAACACCGTACAACTTTCGCTATAATGTGCTGTAGAGCCAATTAACCAAACCCCACATTTACTTGTATCTGCAGCCCAACTAGAGTCATCTACTTGAATACACATCAAATAAGGATTATCCAATGCATGAAGTGTAACTGCCGTGCATCTAGCTGTGTCACTGCGAACCAATCTACAACTATACCCTCCACTCAAATTAAGACTTGTTAATTGATTACTATCGCAACGAATCTGGGCGTTGTCACTAACAATGCTTGTCAAATCGAGACTTGTAATTTGATTTGAACCACAGTCGAGATTATAGAGATTAATATTATTCGTTAAATCTAAACTTGTTAGGCTGTTATAGTAACAACCTAAAATTGTTAGCTCAGGGTTATTTGAAATATCAAGGCTAGTCAAAAAATTATTCCAGCATTCTACAAGGTTAAGTATTGGATTATTGGGGAATTCTAAACTCGTTATCGAATTGTACCCACAAAAAAGGCGATCCATTAAAGGGTTATTAGAAAGATCGAGGCTTGTTAATTCATTCTTAGAACAGTACAGAGTGGTGAGCATTGTGTTTCCCGACAAATCAAGTTCTGACAATCCACTACTTCCACAACTCAGATACCGCAGGCTATCGTTATTGGTCAAATTTATACTGCTTAGCTGATTCAATCCGCATTCCAAATCTTTAAGTCCTAAATTCCCTGAGAAATCTAAATTAGTAAGCAGATTAGAACCACAGTCAATTGATTCACACATTGTAAACTCCTCAATTCCTGTTAAATATTTTATCCCCCTATCCGAAAGATCAAGACCGCCAGAATAGGAATCCGCCTCACTCAACTGAATTTCATCATCGGAATTTAAATTAATTGCACGCTTCGCAAGGAGCGCATCCTTAAATGCTGTATCGGGAATGTATACGTTTTGAGCCTGAAGCACAATACTGAACAGAATTAATGAAATTGCTACTAGGACTGATTTATGCATAATTACAGGTTTTAGAAGAACTGATTATCAAGCACCTATCCTTCATCCTTACTAATATACAACATTGTCGATTAGATAATTCGAAGTGTTCATCATAAAAAAAGCTCATTCGCCAGTTGGCGAATGAGCTTCCCTCTAATTTCTTAATTAAACCTAAACCGCTTCCTCCTTACCCTTCTTAGAAGCTTCGATATTAGCATCGATAGTATGTGCTGGACGTGACCATTTTGGCTTTTCGGTAGCACCGCTTTCTTTATAGCTTTCTTTTGTTTCTGGCTGATCGCCATCTTTAAAGGCTGCTTTTGGCTTGAGGCCTAAAATTTCAAACAATTCTTTATCCTGATTAAATTCAGGGTTTGGAGTAGTCAATAGTTTGTCGCCAGCGAATATCGAGTTAGCGCCTGCCATAAATGCCAACGCCTGCCCTTCTTGACTCATTTCTAATCTACCTGCCGATAAACGAACAGATGCATGTGGCAAAACAATTCTAGCAGTAGCAATCATTCTAACAACATCCCAAATTGGCACTTTGTAGTTTTCGGCCATTGGAGTTCCTTCAACAGGAACCAATGCGTTAATTGGAACTGAATCTGGTTGTGGAGATAAGTTTACCAATGTAAGCAACATCCCGATTCTATCGTCAACTGTTTCGCCCATTCCGATAATTCCACCAGAGCAAACACCAATGTTCCACTTTTGAACATGCTTAATGGTTTTTAGTCTGTCGTCATATCCCCTTGTCGAAATAATTTCTTTGTAGTATTCTTCAGAAGTATCCACATTGTGATTGTATGCATATAAACCTGCATCCGCTAATCTTCTGGCTTGGTCGTCGGTTATCATACCTAAAGTACAACACACTTCCATGTCCATACCATTAACCAATTTTACCATCTCTAAAACGTTGTCGAAGTCTTTTCCTTCCTGCACGTTTCTCCAAGCAGCACCCATGCACAATCTTGAAGCACCAGAAGCTTTTGCCTCTTCAGCATCTTTCCTTACTTCATCAATGCTCATTAATGGCACGGCTTCCACACCTGTGTGGTAACGGGCAGCTTGCGGACAGTATCCACAATCTTCCGAACAGCCACCAGTTTTAATGGAAATAAGTTTACTCACCTGAACTTCCAGCGGGTCGTTGTGCTCACGATGTACCTCAGCGGCATCGTAAATTAATTGTAGCAACGGACGGTCGTAAACCGCTCTAATTTCTTCTCTACTCCAACTTTTAATATCTACACTCATTCTTCAAGTAATTTCTATGACGCAAATTTATGGAATTAACTTATGTGAATTTGTTTTAGCTTTGAACTAATTCACGACATTTTCAACGTTTTTTAATGAGGATAGATATTATTAGCGCCGTTCCGCAGTTACTCGATGGTTTTTTCGACCATTCGATTGTACATCGTGCTCAAGAAAAAGGTTTGTGTACCATTCAAACACACAACTTAAGAGACTACGCGACTAACAATTACAAAAGCATTGATGATTACCAGTATGGCGGTGGTGCCGGAATGGTTTTAACTATTGAACCAATTGCAAAATGTATTGAGGGTTTGCAAAAGGAAAGGAAGTACGACGAAATTATTTTTGTTACGCCAGATGGTGAGCTTTTAAAACAAGGCCGACTCAATCAATTATCGACGCTTGAGAATATTATTATTTTATGCGGACACTATAAAGGGATTGATCAGAGAGTGAGAGATCATTTTATTACAAAAGAAATTTCTGTTGGAGATTTTGTACTTTCTGGAGGTGAAATTCCTGCTGCTATTTTAGCCGATGGAATAGCCAGATTAATCCCAGGAGTTTTAACCAACGAAACTAGCGCACTAACCGATTCATTTCAAGACGATTTGCTTTCGCCTCCCGTATACACAAGACCCGAAATTTATAGGGATATGTCGGTTCCGAAAGTATTATTATCAGGGAATCAGAAAGAAATTGATAACTGGAGGCACGAACAATCCGTAGAAAGAACAGAAAAAAGACGACCCGGATTATTTAAAGAGTGAGTTTGATTGAATATTAGAAGGATTAATAAAATTAATTCAGTATTATTGCACTCCGAAATTTATAAGAAAAAACATACCACCATGACTGCAGTTGACTACGTAAGAGAACAAATGATTCTAGATAATAACCTTGCTAAATTCAAAGCAGGTGATACTATCACCGTGTTTTACAAGATTAAGGAAGGGGAAAAAGAGCGTGTTCAACAATTCCAAGGCGTTGTTCTTCAAGTTAAGACAGCAACTTTTACTGTTAGAAAAATTTCTAACGGAATTGGTGTTGAAAGAATTTTTCCAATTGATTCGCCAGCTATCGAAAGTATCAAAATCGACAAAACAGGCAAAGTTAGAAGAGCAAGAATATTTTACCAACGAGATAGAATTGGTAAGAAAGCTAGAATTAAAGAAAGAAGATCTTAAGAAGAACTTTCTTCCACAGCATTATAAAAGCACATTCACCAACAGGCGAATGTGTTTTTTTGTTTAAGAACCTGAGTTCAGAAGTTTTATTTAGAAAGTATTTTAAATTCCGTTCTACGGTTTCGTGCCCTACCCACTTCGGTTTTATTGGGGGCTATTGGTTGAAAAGCTCCCCTCCCTGCGAATTTAATTCTCTTTTGATTGATTCCCTCAGCTACTAAATAGTTGTTTACCTGCTCTGCCCTTTGACGTGAGAGCTCTAAATTATAATTAGCATCTCCAATACTATCTGTATGCCCATAGATCCCTATAGTAATGCTTTTATTAAATTTTAAATAGGCTATAAACTCTGTTATTACAAATTGAGACTTAGCAGTAAGTACAGCCGAATCGGTTTCAAAATAAATATCGTTTAACTGATATGAGCCACCGACTTTGATAGTTTTTACATCAAAATCTACTGTAGCAGGTGGACTATACGTTGTATCTTTAGCAGAAATCAACTTAGAGTTAAAAGCAAGCCCCTTTCCTTTTACAGAAAGAATAAAATCTTCGTCCTCGTCATCCAGTTTCATTACCATTGCATAAGCACCATCTGTGGAGTCTACATCAATTTTTAAGATCTTATTAGATTTCGATCCTCTTAATTCAAGCATAGCATTTTTAATTGGATTCCCATTTTCATCCCTTAACTTTCCTTTCAAAAACATTACTTTTTCAGGTCTTGCTTCTTTATAAAGAGGGAATGAGTAGAGGTCTAATCCTCCTGGGCCATCTAGTTGATCTGACGAGAAAAACCCAGTAGCGCCGTCTGTACTTACATAAAAACCATATTCGTTTCCTTCCGAATTAATTGGATATCCTAAATTCTTTGGCTCCGACCAGGTAGAATCCTTTTCGTTGAATTTAGAGAAGAACAAATCGAACCCGCCCAAACCACGATGCCCTGGAAAATAAGCATCCCCTTTTGCCTCGCGATCTGATGAGGCAAAATACATCGTCATACCATCAACGTGAAAGAACGGCGTTTTCTCGTTTCCGGGTGTGTTTATAGGTGCACCCAAATTAACAGCTTCTCCCCATTTCCCTGTAGAATCTCTCACACTTTTATAAATATCAGTACCGCCCAATCCTGCTGGCCCACGAGCACTAGCAAAGTATAAAGTTTTACCATCGCCCGAAATACATGGTTGCGACTCCCATTGTTCCGTATTGATTTGAGTTCCCATCTTTTTAGGCTTGCTCCAATCCATGTCCAAAATTTTATGATTGTAAAACCTTTTGGAGGTATAAATGTCGCAAAAGCCATCAAAGCAAACCGTAAAAAACAATTCCTTGTTGTTTATCGAAACCGAAGTACCACCAGAGTTTCCATCGTGCATATTAAATGGAGCCGTCATTGGTTTGCCTTTGATAAACTTACCATTAACCATTTCGCTTTTACAGAATTCCTCAACGTCGGTTGTGAATGGTATGTTTTTACTTCTTACATTAAATTTGCGACGTGTAAAGTAAATACTCTCCCCATCGGGCGCTATTATCGACAAAAACTCATCAGCACCTGTACTCACTCCTTCCATCAATACCGGATCGAATGGAACTGGATTTTCAAACTGATCGACATAGAAATTAGCATCCTCTAATAAGCCCTTTACCTCTTCTAGTTTTTCGTTGTACTTTCTGTCTCTATCGTATTTCTCTTTCCCTTCGGCATCAAAATTCTTGAATCCTTCCAAATAGACGATGGCTTCTTTGTACTTTTTTTGCGCATGCAGAATTCGGCCTACATGATAGTATGGATTTGAATGATAGGTTGGACACAATTTTATGACCTGCTTATACATTTCCATCGGTTTATCGAATGGCTTGTAATTCGCCTTACAATAATTAAATGTGTATCGCGCCAACATATAATGGGCGTCTATGTATTGCGGATCGATTTCTACTAATTCTCTGAGCGCCTTTCGCCTAAAACCCATAGCTTCATCCGACTCCTTTACATTATCGTATGCTTTCTTCGATTTCTTCGATGGTTCATACAAACACCCATCGGTATCTTGTGCAAAGGAGACGGCAACTATAGCCCATAAAAATAGAGTCAGTACGACTCTATTTAAATAAGTTAAATGTGTATTTAAAATTACCTTCTCTTCGGTCACTACTACTTTTTATTTTTTGAATAAACCATTCAAAGCATTTTTGGCTTTATCCGCAGCTTCCTTTTTCAATTTCTCTTCTGCTGCTTTCTTTGCTTTTGCGGCCAATTCTTTTTTCAATTTCTCCACTTCGGCCTTAGCTTTTGCTTCCAATTCCTTTTTGGCCTTCTCTTTTTCTTTTTCAAGCTTATCTTTCCCTTCCTGTTTCAACCTATCGGCTTCTTCCTTCGCTTTTTTCTTCAACTCCTCTTTAGCTTTATCTAATTCGGCTTTAGCTTTTTCTTTTAAAGCATCTTTCATGCCACCTTCGCCATTTTCGCCTTCGCCTTGAGCTAATGCAGTTTTAATCTTTGGATCTAACATAGTTCCACCAATACTCACATTAAGATTGATATTGTCGCTCATCGTTAAATTCAAACCAGAAGCATCGTTGGCTTGCCCTAACAAACTATTGATTGCATGATTAACTTGTCCTCCCATTTCATCTCTAGGAATCGCTAAGGTCATTAAGTAATCAATTGTCTCATCAAAGCCATTAGAACCCTGAATTGTAGCAGTTGTTTTGCCTAATGGAACCTTAAATGGCTCAACATAAACTCTGCCATCAACAAATTCGAACGATAATTTAGCATCCGAAAAATTAACAGGATCAAGCTTAAATTTACTAGTCGCTGCCATTACCTTATCTAATGGTTTAAAATCACTTATTTCAATTTCGTGAGTAAGCATTTTTCCTTGTCCTACTAAACTTTCGTACACAGGCTCCATATTGTTATCCATCAAGCCAGCAACAGTCATTTTACAATCAAACGTACCTTTAACGCTCTCTACTATTGGAGCCATTTTTTTAACCGTATTAAACTTATCGCCACACTCCTGAATATCAAAGTCTTTTATGTCCATTTTAAAATCCATTCGAGGCTCCTTAATGTCCTTTGTTTCGTAATAGCCATTCATCACCATCGAACCTTTCATCAAGTTCATAGCAACATCATCCATCGAAACTCTTTGGTCTTTCACATTAATCTGGCCTCTAATATCAGTAACATCAATGTTGTCGTAAATTACTTTACCTAAAGTGGCATCCAATTGAAAATCGATGTTGGCTGGCACTTCAACCACCCCATATGCGTCTTCAACTTCAGCAGAGTCTGTAGTTACAACAGCTATTGAGTCTTCTTCTCCCATCATTTCATTCAGATCAAAAACATTCGACGACATTTCGAAGACTCCTATTAACGTTTCATCATCTTTTAATGCATAGGCAATGTGGTTTTCAATTTTTCCGCTTGCTTGAACGTCACTGTTTCCAATCACTACGCTCATTTCATTCAGATTTAAATACTGAGCAGAAAAACCAAAATCTAACCTTTCAATCTCAACTCCCTCAGGAAAATCTTTGCTTTTGTACACCATGTCCATAATGATCATGCTACCCGATGCATCAAACTCCTCATACTTTTCATTCTCTATAGAAGAGTAACGTCCGGCGAAATTAATATCAGAAGTTATCTCACCAGAATACTCCTCACCTTCTTCCATCGGAATTACATCCTGTAATTGATCCAAATAAATGGTACCGTTAACACCACCTTTTACATTGGCATCAGAAACTGGTGTAGAAACATATAAATTCATATCGAAAGGATTGCCTCCCAACTCAATATGGAATTTAGAAAGATCAACAATGGTGTTGTCTTCAGATCCTCCAGGATTGGTTATATCTAATTTCATTTGAATGTTGCTACATGCTTTTGGAAGATCAGGATATCTAAATGTAGCATCTTCAACAACCATGCTCAAATAAAATGCAGGAAGTTCATCTCCATAAACACCTTTTGCAGATCCTTTAAGAGCAACTTTACCAGAGGTTTTAATATCTGCAAAATCCTTAGCATAAACAGCTGGCACCAACGACAGAATTTGTTTGAATTCCGTTTGCTTCGCTTCAAAATCCAGATCCATGTCGATATCATCGCCAGGCATAGCAACCCAACCATTAAAGCCAAGTTCCAGTTCGTTCATTCTAAATGTGTTCTCTTTAAAAGTGTACTTAGAATTTTCCATGTCTGCCTCAACATCAAATTTAGAAGACATAGATACTTCTTTTAACATTTTGATACCATCCATAACAAAAGTTAAAGCAGCAATATCAGTAGTTGTTTCTGCATCAATAACATCGCCGTTCAACTTCATATTACCAATGTGGTTAAAGTTCTTCACATCGGCTAGCATATTACCTTGCCTATCGTCGTATATAACATTAATGTTGTGAAACCCATAATGATCCAAATTCATTTTAAACGGACCGCTTTCAACACCCGTTTCTTCCGCAACGTCCTCAGTTTCTTCTGAAGCAATCATAATGTCGTAGTTTGCAGTCCCATCTTCAAGTACAATCACATGGGCATCTACATTAGAAAGATCGAATGATTTAAGTTTCAAGGTTTCGCCACCTATCACACTATTAATATCTAAAACAGTTTCTAGAGAACCTATACTAACCAAAGTAACACCTTCAAACTCTCCTTTTGTATTTACCACTTTAATGTCGTGGATTTCGAAATGAAAATGCGGGAAAGTTGAAATGATACTTATATCAAATTCACCAAATTCAACCTTTGCCTGTAAGTTATTGTTGGCCTCATCTTTAACCATTGCTATAATGTCGTCTTTAAAAATAACAGGCAAAGCAATTACTGCCCCAATTAAAAAGACAATTATGCCGACTACGATTAGAATGATTTTTTTCATATTAATTTATTGTTTGATGTTTAACTCTCCTTCTGATGTTGCTATGATGGTTGAAACCGTGGCGTCTCCTGTAACATTTACCACCGTTCTACACATGTCTAAAATACGATCTATTGGAAATATTATTGCTATCCATGCAGGATTTAGACCAACAGATTCTAAAACTAAAATCATGAGTACTAAACCCGCACTAGGAACGGCAGCAGCCCCTATCGAAGCCAAAGTTGCCGTTAATATTATTACCAATTGTTGAGAAATTTCTAAGTCGATCATGTGGAATTGCGCCAAAGAAATTACCGCAATGGCCTGGTACAAACTAGTACCGTCCATATTAACTGTAGCACCAATTGGTAAAACAAAACTAGAAATGGATTTAGGCACTCCGATATTTTTAGTCATACAATCCATCGTAACAGGCAATGTTGCGACAGACGAACTGGTTGAAAAGGCTGTTACTTGCGCTTCCGAAATATCGTTCAAAAACTTTTTGGGATTTATCTTGGCCATCAATTTCACTATTATCGGATAGATTATAAAAATCATAATGAGCAAACCAAATACAACTACTAGGCCATATTTCCACAGAAAATTTAGCAAGGCATTAAATTTTTCCTCGTCGGAACCAGCCGCTTCTACCAATTTTCCAGCCATTAAGGCAAACACGAAAAACGGCATGCCTTTCATTACCACCAATATCATTTTAATGAAAACTTCGTTGAGGCTATCTATTAAACTAATCAAAGGTTTTCGTTTACTCTCAGGAAGCTTAACGGCCACAACACCAAAAAATATGGCAAAGAATATTATTTGCAACATCGACATTTTTACTAATGCCTCAAAAATATTGCTCGGCACTACGTCTACCAACGGCTGAAGTGGACCAGCCTCTTTATTCTCCTCAGCATGCTTCAACGCCTTTTTCGACCAAGCACTTAACTCTTCAACCTTTCGTCCCGAAATCTCTTCGATCAATTGTTTATTTTCGGGCAAACAAGAAAGACAAATGTCATCTAGTTTTTTTATTTCATTTGCATCGCGCCATAGTTCGTAAGTGATTCTGTTTTCCAACCTAATCTCATCAGAAACCATTTCGCCAGGCTTAATTGTATTAACCACAATCAACCCAAGGCTTACCGCCAACATAGTTGTAGCCAAATATAAAACCAAGGTTTTCACACCCATTCTGCCCAGTTTGGTAACATCCTTTAAAGAAACAATTCCTAAAATAACAGAGAACAATACCATTGGCACTGCTATCATTTTTAAGACATTGATAAACATGTCGCCAAAAGGCTTGATGTAATCAATTGTGAATTTCTCCAATACAGGGCTGCTTGTAATTGCTATATAAGCAAAAAGAGTTCCTAGTACTAATCCGATAATTACTTGCCAGTGTAGAGCGAGTTTTTTCATTGAAATTTTTGAATGGCCGTGTTTCTAAGCAATTGGTCTGCGATAACCAACGCCGCCATTGCCTCAACAATAGGCACTGCTCTTGGTAAAACGCAAGGATCATGTCTGCCCTTGCCAGTTACCACTACTTCTTCGCCTGCCGAATTAACCGAATCTTGATCAGTCATAATTGTAGCTACAGGCTTAAATGCTACATTAAAATAAATATCTTCTCCATTAGAAATTCCACCTTGAATTCCGCCCGACAAATTAGTTTTGGTAGCAACACGGTCGCCATCCATATAAAATTCGTCGTTGTGTTCCGATCCTTTTAAAACAGTTCCTTCAAATCCAGATCCAAATTCGAACCCTTTGGCTGCATTAATGCTCAACATGGCCTTGCCTAAATCGGCATGCAGTTTATCAAAAACAGGTTCGCCAACGCCAACAGGCACATTTTTAATTACACATGTAACTACGCCGCCTATTGTATTGCCTTCTTTTCTAATTCCGTCAATTTTAGCAATCATTTCTTCTGCTACTTCCTGATCGGGGCACCTAACAATGTTGTCGTCTGTGGTAGACAAATCTAATTCGGTATAATTTTTATCCAATTTAATATCTCCAACCGAAGAAACGTAAGCCTGAATACGAATGCTTTCTTTATTCAAAAACATTTTAGCAATGGCCCCACCCAAAACTCTAGATGCAGTTTCGCGAGCAGATTGTCGGCCTCCACCTCTATAATCCCTGTTACCATATTTAGCCTCGTAAGTATAATCTGCGTGACTTGGTCTGAATTTATCTTTGATGTGATCGTAATCTTTAGATTTCTGATCTTGATTCTTAATTACAAAGCCAATTGGTGTGCCTATAGTTTTTCCTTCGAACACTCCAGAAAGGATTTCGAAGTCATCTCCTTCTTTTCTTTGGGTAGTAATTTTTGATTGTCCAGGTTTCCTTCTGTTCATTTCTGAGCGAATAAAATCCTCATCAACTTCAACTCCGGCCGGACAGCCATCTAATACTCCACCTAAAGATTTACCGTGAGACTCACCGAATGTACTTAGTACAAAAAGATTACCTATTGAATTGCCTGCCATTATTGGATTAGAATTATGAATTACAAAATTAACAAGAAGTAGCTCATAGGCAATGCTAACGCGGTAAATTTAACAACAAATAAACCGGGAGGTTTAAAGTAGAATAATTCAAAATTCACACTACTTACATTCGTTTATATAATTGCTTCTAAAAAAAAACGTTTAATATTGAGGTGAGAACGAAACGAGCCTCTAGTTTAACCAACTTTGGACCAATAATCAACGTTAGATAAATAGCGCATTTAACCTTGCGCACTTAATTATGAGCGACAACACCCCGCATGTGCCTTTATGGAAAAGCGTTTTACACTTTTTTCCGTTTCAGCTGCTGTTCGTACATATAAAAAAAAATCACCTCTTATTAATTTATTGGATCATAATTTTTGGATTCATTTCCTCTCGTTTAGGCTCTAAGTACGGCATCCCTTCCTTGTTTCTCTACCCCGAATACATGGGCAAAGTTAACATGGCATCTTATTTAATACTCGGTTTTGCGGCTGGTGGCTTTATAATGGCATTCAACATATTTAGCTACATCCGAAACGCTCATCGTTTTCCGTTTACAGCAACATTGGCGCGCCCGTTTACCAAATACTGTGTTAACAACAGTATTATTCCAATTATTTTCCTGATTCTGTACATCTATTACATGATCATTTTTAAAATGGAATATGAATTCGAATCGGTTAAAAAAATCGTTTTCGACATCCTTGGTTTCTTAATTGGTATTGGAATATTTTTATTCCTTTCGTTTCTCTATTTCTTTAAAACGAATCAAGACATCCACTTTATTTCCGATTTACAAAAGCAAAAAAAGGCCAAAGACGATCCTGTTAAGTCTGTATTGCACAGAAAAACCCGATTCGAACAATTTTCGGCTGAATCTAAAAAATGGCAGATTGAATCGTATATCGGCTCTGGATTTAAAATAAAAAGAGCCCGTTCCATTGTGCATTACGACGACGAAACGCTATTGATGGTGTTTCATCAAAACCACATTAACGCAGCAATTTTAGAAGTTTTTGCCATATTATCAATCCTCGCACTTGGCTGGCTCCGCGAAATTTCGTTCTTCGCAATTCCTGCTGGTGCAAGTATTTTATTGTTGTTTACCATGTTTATGATGGTAACTAGCGCACTACATTCGTGGCTTAGAGGATGGGCTCCGATAACTTACATCGTACTCTTTTTAGCAATTAACTACCTCTCACAATTCGAATTTATGAATGTGAGAAATCAGGCTTACGGGTTAAATTACAACACAGAGGCAAAAGCTTACAACGATACCGCCTTCAATTTTAATTCGAGTTATAAATACGACAAACTTACATCGCTAAATATCCTGAATAATTGGAAAAAGAAAAACATGACAGAAACCAACAGAAAGCCCAAATTGGTTTTTATCAATTGCAGTGGTGGTGGTTTAAGATCCTCTCTTTGGACTTTTCATGTTATGCAACAAGTGGATAGCATACTAAATGGAGAATTATCGAAACACACTCATTTAATTACTGGCTCATCGGGTGGTATGATTGGTGCTGCTTATTACCGGGAGCTTTATCTGCGTTCGCAAACAGCTGACATAAACCCTTATGACGATAAATATTTAACCAATTTAGGACAAGATTTACTTAACCCTGTAGCGTTTACAATCGCTATAAATGATTTGTATTTGAGGCTTCAAACATTTGAGGATGGCGACTACGAGTACAGAAAAGACAGAGGGTATGCATTCGAAAAACAGTTTAACAAAAACACCGAATACATTTTAGATAAAAGATTGGCTGATTATAAAGAACCAGAAGCATCTGCAATAATACCGATGATGATTTTGTCGCCAACTATTGTAAACGATGGCAGAAGACTCTTGATCTCATCTCAAGAAATTTCTTATCTAGGCAGAAACATTCCTGAGAAAAACATCAACAACAACGCTACCATTGAAAATATTGAGTTTAGAAAATTATTTAAAGAGCAGGATGCCGACAATTTAAAGTTTACTTCGGCACTCCGAATGAATGCTACTTTCCCGTATGTTCTACCAGCGGTTTCGCTCCCAACCGACCCGCCTATTGAGGTG
Source organism: Flavobacteriales bacterium (assembly GCA_013214205.1). GTDB lineage: Bacteria > Bacteroidota > Bacteroidia > DT-38 > DT-38 > DT-38. The sequence continues at coordinate 27,707 of JABSPQ010000397.1, read as the reverse complement.
ATGGATGCAGGAATTAGAGATAATTTTGGAATTAAAATCAGTTTAAATTACATCTACAATTTTAAAGAATGGATTAAATACAACACTAGTGGAATCGTGATAATTCAGTTGCGTGATACCGACAAGCACACGGTTAATAAAGATTATTCACTTCGTTCTATGGTCGAAAATCTACTTACTCCATTAGGAAGCGTGTACAGCAACCTTACCAAGGCTCAAGATTACAACAACGATGAACTAATAAAATATGCGAGTTCATGGTTTGATGGCAACATTGATATTGTGAGTTTCCAAATGAAATCGAACAATGAAAGAAAGGTGTCGCTTAGCTTCCACCTTACTACTAAAGAGAAAAAACAAATAACGGACGCCATTCGACTTTCCGACAATCAAAAATCCATTGATCGATTAAAAACACTGTTAGTCGAATAGTTCAAATCCATTTACTTCCGAATAAAGCAACATGAAAAAACGCTATGATTCGTTTTAATAAATCAATTTCACCATAGTAGCAAGGCATTCCCGACTCAACCCTAACATACTTATTAAACTTTTAGGAGCTCTATTCGTATCATAATTATCAAACACAACAATTCTCATATTAGACTTACAGTCATATTTTCTATATTTTAGCATCCTAAGCACTGTATCAAATTGAATTATTTACCATCAAACATTAGCAATGCTTAACTATACGAAAACACTATATACAACCATACTTTTAGTGTCAGTATTGATACTATCAAGCTGCTGCCGAGATCCGAATGCCCCATCTTTATATCTAAATGGCCCTGCTTACATTACAGTAATTAAAGGAGAACCATACGTAGAACAAGGTGCTACTGCTATAGACATTGAGGATGGCGACATTACAGGTTCTATTGAAATAACAGGTACGGTAGATGCCGATGTTATTGAAGAATACATTATCTATTATTCGGTGCAAGACGATTGCGACAACATAAACCTGAAAGAAAGAGTTGTGGATGTATCGTATGCTGCAAGCACTTTGGTTGATACTGTAAATACTTTATATATGACATTGAGTGATTGCTCCTCAGTGTCGGACACTAGTTATTATAACTTATCGAATAAAAACTTGTTTGAGCTGCTCGTTATTGATTTCGATCAAAATTATTTTAGAGGAGAAGTTAGAATCGATATTGCAGGAAGCGACATCACCATTCCATTGCAATCAAATGCAACGGAAGACACATCTATCGCTGGTTCGGGAATGTTTATTAATGACACCACTATAAAGTTTACGTATGAAATCACAACTGCTTCGGATGTGATCAATTGCACTTCTACAGCAACCAAAATGTAGCTGGAATCCTTTTAAGGATAACCTTTACTTACTATAGTAATCTTTAAGGAAGGTATTAACGTTGTCCTCTACCCTCTTTTCGATATCCGACAAATCACCTCTTTGGAAATCTTTGCCAGTTATTTTCTCGTAAAGTTCGATGTAGCGATCAGAAGTTTCTTTCACAAATTCATCGGGCATAGGTGGCATAGTTTGCCCTTCCAAGCCTTGAAAATCTTTTGAGATTAACCATTCTCTCACAAATTCCTTAGATAATTGCTTTTGTTTTTCGTCTCTATCCTGACGTTCCTGATATCCTTCTTTATAAAAATACCTTGAAGAATCGGGTGTATGAATTTCGTCGATCAAATAAATTGAACCATCTGCATTGCCAAACTCATATTTTGTATCAACCAAAATCAAACCTTTTTCGGCAGCAATCTCAGTTCCTTTTGCAAATAAATTTCGGGTATAAGTTTCCAATTGCTCATATTCCTCCTTCGAAATAATTCCTTGTGCAATAATCTCTTCTCTCGAAATATCTTCATCGTGCCCTTCTTCTGCTTTGGTAGCAGGTGTAATTACTGGCTCAGGAAACTTATCATTCTCCTTCATGCCTTCTGGCATCGCCATTCCACATAAAATTCTTTTCCCAGCACTATACTCTCTCCACGAATGACCAGACAAGTATCCCCTAATCACCATTTCAATCGGATATGTTTTACACAACCTACCAATAGTAACAATCGGATCGGGTACATTAATAATCCAGTTCGGAACAACATCTTTGGTTAAATCCATCGATATTTTTGCAATGCTATTCAGCACTTGTCCTTTATAGGGAATCCCCTTTGGTAAAATAAAATCGAATGCCGAAATCCGATCAGAAACTACCATTACCAACAATTCGTCGTTGATGTTGTATACGTCTCTTACCTTACCGTGATAAACACTTTTCTGATTCAGAAAATTAAATGATGATGCTGTGAGTGAATTTTCCATGTTTAGTCTTCCTTATCGTATGCGCCTATTATTTTTTTAACCAATTTATGCCTTACCACATCTTTACTATCTAATATGATAAAATCTATTCCCTTAATGCCTGTTAATATTTCTTTGGCATGCATTAAACCCGAATCATTTTTTCGAGGTAAATCAACCTGAGTCATATCGCCCGTAATAATAAACTTAGCCGAAGTACCCAGTCTTGTAAGAAACATTTTTAACTGTGCCTTAGTCGTATTTTGTGCCTCATCTAAAATTACAAAGGCATGATCGAGTGTTCGTCCTCTCATATATGCCAATGGAGCAATTTGAATCACTTCTTTCTCCATTAAAATATCAAGTTGGTCGTGTTTAATCATATCCCCCAACGCATCGTAGATAGGCTGAACAAAAGGATCAAACTTTTCTTTCAGATCTCCAGGCAAAAAGCCTAAATGCTCCCCTGCTTCAACTGCAGGCCTTGCTAGAATTATTTTTTCGACTTCTTTATTTTTCAGAGCCTGCACTGCAATAGCAACAGCAGTATATGTTTTGCCCGTTCCGGCCGGACCAATTGCAAAAACAATATCATTCTCTTTGGTACTGTCAACCATTTTACGTTGGTTAACCGTACGTGCCCTAATTTTTTTACCTCCAACTCCATGAACCAAAATATCGCTTGATTCTCGAGAAGATGCCATTACAACCTTTTCCTCACCATTTAATAATCGCTCAACATTATTTTCGTTGAGGCCGTTGTATTTATTAAAATGTTTAATGAGCTTTTCGATTCTGTCTTCGAATCTTTTTATCTCAGCTTTAGAACCCGCTAATTTAATAACATCACCTCTGGCAACAATTTTCAATAAAGGAAAACTCTCCTTAATTTTCTTTAAATTTTTATCGTTTGCACCATAAAGATCAAGAGGATCGATGTACTCTATCTTTATTTCTTTCGTGTTAATTCCTTTTGCCAAATTTTGTAACTCTTTTAGTACCTATTAAAAGGTTGTAAAATATTAATTAGTTTTGATCCACAAATTAAAGAAATTCTACAGAATTTCAAGGTATAATTAAATGGCTATTATCACCCTTACAACAGACCTCGGCTTAAAAGATTATTACGTTAGTCTTATTAAGGCAGCCATCTTATCTCAAGAACCTACGACCACTATTGTCGATATTTCGCACAGTATTCCAAAGTTCGACATTTTACAGGCATCTTTTATTGTTAAAAACAGTTATTCTGCTTTTCCTCTAGGAACGATTCATATTGTGGGTATCGACACGGATTTACGATCAGACAGGTGTCATTTAGCTTTAAAAGTAAACGGGCATTATTTTATTGGTGCCGATAATGGTCTTTTCTCGTTAATATTCGATAAAGTTCCCGACGAAATTGTTGAACTCGATTTAAGTCAGGAAGTAAATTACTTTACGTTTCCAACCAAAGATATATTTGTTACCGCCGCATGCCATATTGCCCGAGGAGGAACTTTGGAAATGATAGGAAAGAAAAAAGAATCGATTGCAGAAATGATTATGCTCAGGGCCATCACCGATCCTGATATGATTAGAGGAAATGTTATTTACATCGACGATTACGAGAATGTAATCTGCAATATTACGCGCGATTTATTCGATAAAATTGGTGGAGGCAGACGTTTTACCATGTTTTTCCGACGTACAGAATATAACATAACAACCATAGGCAATTCCTATAGCGATGTTGTGGAAGGAGAAATGTGTGCCCTCTTTGGCTCTACAGGCTACCTCGAAATAGCTATAAATAAAGGTGTTCACGGTGCAGGCGGTGGTGCATGTTCGTTGCTCGGCCTTAACCAAGGCGACACCATTCGAATTGAGTTTCAACCTGCCTAAGTTTTAAGCAACCATTTCTTAATATCTTTTAAGATCTTGCTAAAAGTGAATTCATAAATATTCTATCATTACAATCTGAATTAACAAAGCAATTCAACAGATTCTTGAGCTGTAGAAAATGATTACTCTTCTAAAAAAAGAAATTACCTCCTTCCTTTCGTCACTGATTGGCTACATCGTAATTTCTGTATTTCTGCTTACCCTCGGATTATTTTTATGGGTTTTCCCCTCAGAGTTCAACGTATTGGATATGGGCTACGCCAATATCGAAGGTTTATTTGTAATGGCGCCATGGGTTTTCATGTTCCTCATTCCAGCTGTTACCATGCGTATGTTTTCCGACGAAAAGAAAACAGGTACTTATGAATTACTTATGACTCAGCCTTTAACCGACATGGAAATCATTCTGGCTAAATACCTGGCCTCACTCCTTTTGATCGTTTTTTCGCTGCTGCCAACATTAATTTATTTTTATTCTGTTGTAGAATTGGGTACAGAAAGAGGCAATATTGATTTTGGCGGAACATGGGGTTCGTATTTAGGCCTTTTATTTTTAGCTAGTGGATTTGCCGCTGTAGGGCTATTTTCGTCGGCAATAACCGAGAATCAAATTATTTCTTTTATCATCGGCATGTTCTTGTGTTTCTTTATTTACACAGGGTTCGACTTTTTAGCCAGCATGGATTTCTTTGGTAAAGTAGACGACATTATTTTATTACTAGGCATTCAAGAGCATTACACTTCTATGAGTCGAGGGGTTATTGATAGTAGAGATGCGATTTACTTTTTTAGCGTAATCGCAATATTTTTATTACTAACGAAAACGGTGCTTGGAAGCCGAAAATGGTAAATCTGATTTGAAAAGAAGACAAGACATCATTCAGCTTTTACTCGGATTAATCATCATAATTGGGATTAATATAATAAGCTCGTTCTCTTTTTCAAGACTCGATCTTACTTCAGAAAAAAGATTTACGATCTCCGATGTCACTAAAGAACTGCTTACAAACCTCGACGACATTATTTATTTTAAGGTTTATTTACAAGGTGATTTCCCTGCGCCTTTTAAACGCTTAAGAAATTCGACCAAAGAAATGCTGGACGAGTTTAAGGTATATGGTGGCAGTAACATTCAGTACGAATTCATCGATCCATCGGCCCATACCAATAAAAATAAAAGACAAAAGGTTTATGAAAACTTGGCAGCTTCGGGCATTAAGCCAACACCTGTTGAGGTTAAAGACGATTCAAAATTTTCTCAGCAATTAATATTCCCAGGAGCCATTATCAGTTACAGAGACCTTCAGGTTCCATTGATGCTCCTAAAAAAGCAAATGGGAGTAAGTGCTGAACAACAATTAAACAACTCCATTCAAATGCTAGAATATGGTCTAGCAAATTCTATCAGAAGACTTGCAGTAAACGCAAAACCTCGAATTGCATTTATTGAAGGCCATGGAGAATTACCAAGGATTCAAACAGCCAGTATATCCGAAAGTTTAGGAGAATATTATCAAATTGAAAGAGTTACACTCGATGGTCAACTCACTAAGCTAAAAGGGATCAACACCATTATTATTGCTAAACCTCAATTAGAATTTACTGACAAAGACAAATTCATCATCGATCAATTTATTATGAGAGGTGGTAAAGTAATGTGGTTGGTAGAATCTGTTGATGTTAATTTAGATACGCTAAAAGTGAGCCAAAAAACCATGGCTATCGGTATGGATTTAAACATAGCCGATCAATTATTTAAATATGGAGCAAGAGTTAATTCCGAGATTATCGAAGATTTACAATGTGCCAAATTAGGTTTAATAAATCCTCTTGATGGTAAGCCCAAGCTTTTCGACTGGATTTATTACCCGCTCATCACCAACACTACCTATCATCCAATTGCAAAAAACCTCAACGCTATTAAGTGCATGTATACTGGCACAATAGATACGGTGGAAGCACCTGGAATTAAAAAAACATTCTTACTCCGATCATCTAAATACTCTAGAGCCTTAAGAGCGCCATTACCAATTAACATTGGTCTTGCATATATGAAACCGAACCCTGCTGCTTTCAACGATCCATATCAAAATATTGCTGTCTTATTGGAAGGCAAATTTACAAGTGTTTTTAAAAACCGACTAACCAAACAAATTTTACAAGACGAAAACATTGATTTTAGAGAACAAAGCAAGCCTACTAAAATGATTGTAATCGCGGATGGAGATATTATTAAAAATGAAGTACACTCCTCAGGGCAGGTATACCATCTTGGGGTAGATATGTATACAGGACAAGAATACGGCAATGTCGACTTTTTCTTAAATGCGATGAATTACCTAACCGATGATATAGATATGCTGTCGATTAGAGCAAGAGAGTTAAAAATGAGATTACTAGATACCAACCTGATTAAAAAGAGCAAAACTAAATGGCAACTAATCAATACGGTTTTGCCCCTTATACTTGTTATTGCCTTTGGTTTTCTTCAGGTATACTTTAGAAAAAGAAAATATAGTTCATGAATAAAAACTTATCATTAGGCCTCGTTGCAGCACTTGTAATTTTTGGAGCCTATTACTTTTTATCAAACAGATCAGTTTCAAGCGAAGATCTTTCCAACTTTTCAGTTGAAGACACTGCAGCTGTTACCAAAATTTTTTTAGCAGATCAAAACTCAAATAGGGTTACTGTCGAAAAACAAGCCGATGGAACTTGGATAGCAAACAGTGAATTCGTTGTAAGAAAAGATGCTATTAAAATTATATTATCAACCCTAAAAGACATCGATATTAAGCGCCCTACCTCAAAAGCCGAGAGAGAAAGCATTTTCAAATTCATTTCATCAAACAGTGTAAAAGTTGAAGTTTATCAAGGCGACAACTTAGTTAAGGTTATATATGTTGGCACAGCAACTAAAGAAAGCAAGGGAACTTTTATGCTGCTTAGCGATCCCGAAACGGGTAAAAACGCAAAGTTTCCATACGTGGTTAATCTGCCTGGATTCATTGGCAATGTTAGATCGCACTTTTTTACCAACATGAACAAATGGCGAGATGTTGGCATTTTTAACGCTCAGCTTGGCACCATAAAACAGGTTAAGGTTGATTTTCCTGGCAAGAAAGATGGCAGCTTTACAATCAATGTAGACAAAGACAGATACAATGTTATCAACGATAAAAATGAAACGTTAACCAACATCAATTCTGCTACAGTTTCCAACTACCTCAACTTGTATAGCCATACATACATGGAAAGCTTTATCAACTTTATAGACATTGCAGACTCTGTAATGCAAGACGCTCCTATATTTACTATTACAGCCGAGGATTTAGATGGAGACATTACCATACTTGATGCATTCCCTATTGTACAAAGAGATTACAGAGAAGAAGATCCGAAAGCAACTTACGTGGACGACGACAGAATGCACGCTCGTTTAACTAAAAACGGACGAACTGATTTTGTACTAATTCAATATTTTACATTCGATAACCTAACAGTGACCGCCGCTAAATTTTTAAGCGACCCTATTGTTGATAAATAATCTGAAACTTATCGGTTGAAATACTAAATTTGTTCCTTCTAACCATCCTTATTTTTATAGATGAAATTCATTGTATCAAGCACGTCTTTACTTAAACAGTTACAGGCAATTAATGGTGTTCTTAGCTCTAACAACACCCTTCCTATATTAGATAACTTTTTGTTCGAAATAGGAAAAAACTACCTTATTATCTCAGCTTCCGATTTAGAAACTACCATTTCTGCTAAAATTACCATCGAAGCTAAAGAAGATGGCAACATTGCGATTCCAGCAAGATTGCTTCTCGACACGTTAAAAACATTCCCTGAGCAGCCACTTACTTTCGATGTTAATTTAAAAACCAACAGCATCGAAATTTCTTCGGACTTTGGTAAATACAAATTAGCTGGCCACAATGCAGATGAATTCCCTAAATTACCAACTATTGAATCTCCTGCTTCTATAGTACTTAAGCCAGAAGTGTTAGTAGATGCTCTGACCAGTACTTTATTTGCTACAGGAAATGATGAATTGAGACCAGTTATGTCGGGCGTGCTTTGCGAAATCTCTCCAGATGATGTAACATTTGTGGCTACAGATGCTCACAAATTGGTTAAATACAGAAGAACAGATTCTAGTGCAGATGAGCTTACCTCGTTTATCTTGCCAAAAAAACCGTTGAACTTATTAAAGTCAATTTTAGGAAACATCGAAGGAGATGTAAAAATTGAATACAACAAATCGAACGCATTATTTTCATTCGGTCACGTTAATTTAATTTGCAGGTTGATTGATGGTAACTACCCAAATTATTCGGCGGTTATTCCAGATAAAAACCCAAACAAATTGGTTATCGACAGAGCTACTTTATTGGGATCAATAAAAAGAGTTTCTATTTTCTCAAACAAAACTACCCACCAAGTTAAGCTTAATATTAAAGGAAGTGAGCTAAGTATTTCGGCGGAAGATTTAGATTATTCTAACGAAGCCAACGAACGTTTAACATGCGAATACAAAGGTGAAGATCTTAAAATTGGTTTCAACGCTCGTTTTTTAATTGAAATGTTGAGCAACATGGATTCTGAAGCAATCGTGATCGAGCTTTCTACACCTAACAAAGCTGGTATTATTTTACCGCATAACGAGGATAAAGACAACAAAGGGAAAGAGGTATTGATGTTGATCATGCCTGTGATGCTCAATACTTGATAGCTTGAAGCAACTCGCGTTTCTAGTTCTCTTCGCGTTTATAGACTGGTACTTTTTCCAAGCCATTAAGTTAACAACCTATCGGTTGCCTACTAAATACATAAGCGCAATTACGTTTTGTTTTTTCGGTATTACCGTTATTGGCACTTTGGCCGTGCTCATTAATCTTTATTGTATTAGCTACCACCATTGGCCCTTGGCACTTAGAGTTTACGTTCCTGGTGTGGTTATGACCTTTGCATTGTGCAAGCTTTTCGGGCTGGTATTTGTAATTGCCGACGATTTAATTTTAGCAACCAAAACCATCATTAGGAAGCTTAAACCTGCGTCTAACAAAAACAAGGATGGAACAATCTCAAGAAAAGAATTCTTAAGCAAAGCAGCAATTGCAGCTATGGCTATCCCCTTCGCAGGCCTTATTTATGGTATGGTTAGAGGTGCGTTTAACTATGATATAAAAAAGGTAACGCTCAAATTAAAAAACCTGCCAACTGGTTTCGAAGGACTAAAGATTGTTCAATTCTCCGACATTCATGCTGGCAGTTTTATTTCTAACAACCCCGTTCAGGAAATTGTAGACCTTGTGAATGAACAAAATGCAGATGTGGTATTTTTTACTGGAGATTTGGTGAACGAAAAAGCCAGCGAAGCCGATCCGTACATTAAAACCTTGAGCAAGATAAAAGCATCGATGGGTGTGTTTTCCATTTTAGGCAATCACGATTATGGCGATTATTTTAAATGGGACAACGATACAGACAAAGCAAACAACCTGGCAAAAGTTAAGCAACATCACGCCGATATGGGTTGGAATTTACTTCTTAACGATTCAATAATGCTTAAAAAAGGTGCCGACGAAATTGCTTTGATAGGAATGGAAAACTGGGGCAAAGCCAAACGTTTTCAAAAACTTGGAGATTTAGATGTTTCGATGAAAGGAATTAAAAACGATTCGGTAAAACTCCTTTTAAGCCACGATCCTTCTTTTTGGGATTACCACATGCAGGGCAAACAAAAGGAAATAGATATTACTTTTTCTGGTCATACCCACGGCATGCAATTTGGCGTTGAAATTCCGTGGTTTAGATGGAGTCCTTCTAAATATTTTTACAAGCAATGGGCCGGTATGTATTCTGATGCCGACAACCAACAATTGTATGTAAACCGAGGAGTTGGCTTTATCGGCTATCCTGGCCGCTTAGGAATTTCTCCTGAAATAACGATGTTTACTTTGGAGAAGAGTTAATGTTGCTCTGGTGGAGCACCACCAGCCTTCATCTGCTCGAACTGACCAAACCAGTAGAAATAAGTATTGAGCGTACCCGAAGAAGTTCTATTATCAGAACCCAACGACCTAAACTCCTTTAGCATCAACAAAAGCAAAACAGGCTGCACATCAACCTTAGCCGCACCAGCACAATTAAACTTTATCCATTGAAGTTTGGCCGAATTCGGAAAATCTAAAATAGCCTGTTCCAACTCTGGGTCTCCATATTTAAGATTATCCGCTTTGCCAATAAGATATCTAATAGCCGACTTTTCATCCTTATACTCCTGCCACCCCTTCTTATCATTACTCTGCGACTTTGATCCTCTTGAATACGCCTCTAACTCCGAAATCAATTTGTTCAGTTTACCACTTTTTCCAGCATCGGCCAATGTATACAGTTCAGATCCCCTTGTTTTAAAGAAATAGCTTCCATCCATCACCCTGCTATAAAAAGTCACACTCAGCATATCCGATGCAATATCTGCACTCACTGGCAAGGGGTTTCCTCCAACAATTAAACTCATGTGATGTAAAAAAGCGCCAATTGTATCCTTGTGAGAACCCATTTCTCTTAAATGCTTCACGTAGTTGTACGCCCGTAGTTCTTGAGTAACTTGGCTACCTTCCCCAAACACCTCAGCTACTGTCACCAAGTCTTTTCTCAATAAAAAATCTTGCATATAAGTTTTCCACCAATTTGCCTCCCAATTCATATCCCTATGAATTAAATCGTAAGCACTGGCAGCGTCGCCATCCCACACTTTCTTAATTAATTCAGACCTAACTCTTAGCTGATCCGAATTACCATGAATGATATACAATGCGGCATCCATACCTTTTTGATTGTAAGAATTATCCGCATAAGCCCAATGATCCATAGCCATTTGAAAATTCCCCACATTCAAATAACACTCACTCAACCATGTGTGAATTCTAAAATCCATCGAATCCGAAAGCTGATAAATATTGTAATAAGAAATCGCATCGGCATGCTTTCCTCCTCTATGGAGTTCGATGGCATATTGAAGAATAAAAGATAACTCGTTTGGCTTTTCCTCTATAATTTCCGTAATCAATTTAAAGGATGCCACCGGGTCAATCTCGTAAAGAATCTGATTTAGAGCGAACATTTGATATTCATCATTCGCTTCATCCATCAAATCGTCAATGCAGTCCTCGATATTCTCATTTAAAATACAAACCTGAAGAAACTGATTAAGAACCGTATCCATCTCCAGCTTACCTTTCTGAATTAGATCCTTATTATCAACGAGCTCTTGTTTCTCAGCCTCGCAGCTACATATAAATACTACAAAAAGCAATAAAACTGCAATTCTATTCATTAAATGGATGATTTGTTCTGTTATGTTTCTAACAACTAAAATACAATCATTTACTCATGATATCTAGCCAGCCCATCAATTGGTTTTTGAACGATATTGCCCATCTTTAAATCCAATAGATCCATCGCCTTCTGCAATTCATCTTTAAAATAAAAAGCAACAGAACCAACATAATGAATGGGCACTTCGTGAGCTTCTTTGTAACACAGTACATGTCGTTTTAAAAAGTCATTAAACCCCCTTGCTATTAATTCCTGAACGTAATCAGTTTTATTGTTCTGATTAAGAAATGGCATAAACGACGCCAAATACACATTGGCATTAGGCTCAGTTAAAACTCTAGCTAAAATTGCTTTCTTGTCCAGTTTATATTGTTCTTGCAATTCACTAGCAAGGTTATTCGGCAAGTCTCTATAAAGAAAATCCTTTAGCAATTGCTTCCCAAAATAACTTCCGCTCCCCTCGTCTCCCATAATATAACCAAGAGCCGGAATTTCTTCTCGCGTGTCCTTACCATCAAAATAAATTGAATTTGAACCAGTTCCTAAAATGCAAGAAACGCATGGCTCACCTGTATAAGTTGCGAGTACCGATGACATTGCATCATGCCCCACAGTGATCTCTGCATTTTTAAAGAAACTCTGCAAGCCTACTTTTACAACACTTTTTAATTTATCGCTCGAACAACCAGCGCCATAAAAAAACACTTCCTTAATATCGGCACAATGCTTGCTTAGTTCAACATCACTCTTAACGGTATCATAAATTATGGATTCATCATGAAAAAATGGGTTAAGTCCCATTGTGCTCGTATCTACACGAACTTGCTCATTTACAATTGCCCAATCGCACTTTGTGGACCCCGAATCTGCTATTATTTTCATATCTTTATATTGAATCAAAATTATAAAATAATTAACTTGTTCCGAATTAGAACAAACACATTATTCAACACACTAACATCGCCACACAATAAATCAACATGAAAATCATTTTAACATTATTAATAGTCTGCTTTTGCGCTTTCAAAAATTACGCACAACCACTTGCAGATCAATACACTGACAGTGCTACAGTTATTATTGTAGGAGCAGGAATAGCGGGCCTATCGGCTGCTAATTACTTGAAAGAAAAAGGTATCGATTGTATCATTTTAGAAGCCCAAGGTCGTATTGGTGGGAGAATTCATACTGACACTTCTCTCGGTTTTCCACTTGATTTGGGCGCAAGTTGGATTCATGGTCCAAAAGGAAATCCCATTACCCCACTTTTGGAGGCAGCAGGCGCAACAACTTATATTACCAACGACAACAATGTGGAGGTTTACGACATTGATGGAAAAAAGTACAAAGAAGCCTTGATGGACAGAAACGAAAAAGAATTTGAACAACTGCTTACATTAATAAAACGTTCGGGGACGTTTACCTCTAGTTTCGAATCTGTTTTCAATTCAAATTATGCAGATTATTCAACAGATCGATTTTGGAAATACATGCTCTCGGCCTATTTGGAATTCGATACTGGTGGCGACATTTCTCGACTTTCTTCAAAGTTTTTCTACGACGACAAAGATTACATCGGCAAAGATGTGATGATTACCAATGGCTATAGCCGACTAATAGATCATCTTAAGGACTCTATTGACATCAGAACAGATCAGCGGGTAAATACAATTGATTACTCTAGAGATTTCACCATTGTAGCATCTCAAAACATGTTTTACAAAAGCAAGTATGTTATCGTTACCATTCCGCTTGGTGTACTCAAAAAGAAAAACATTGCCTATAAACCGCCTTTGCCGCACGCAAAACAGGAAGGCATTGCTAAGTTAGATATGGGAACCGTTAATAAATTTGTGTTGGTGTGGGACACCGTATTTTGGAACATCGAATTAGATTACATTGGCTTTACCCCAGAAGAGAAAGGGAAATTCAATCTTTTCCTCAATTTAAAAAAGACCAATAATGTGAATGCTTTAATGACTTTTTCGTTCGGAAATTATTCTAAAGTAGCAGAATCGAAATCGGATTCCGTTATAATCAAGGAAATTATGAATCACCTTAAAATCATTTACGGCGAAAACATTCCTGCCCCAATTTCATTTAAAAGAACAAACTGGGGAAGCGATAAAAACCATTATGGATCCTACTCTCATGCAACCCGAGGCATTAAAACAAACGTTTTCGAATTGTTATCGGAAGAAGTAAACGACAAATTATTTTTTGCTGGCGAACATACTTCATGGGACTACAGAGGCACTGTGCATGGCGCTTACAAAACAGGAATTAGAGAAGCCAAAAAGATTATTCGGTTAACTGAGTAATTAATAAACCGTGTGATAGATTACAAAATCCAATCACCTTGCCATCATCATTTTCCTACCTAACAAGCATTATAGTAATCGTTTAAAGATTACCTTTAAGCTTTTAAACTAATGAGCGAAATCAAAAAAAGGAACAAGCTGCTTTACATCATTTTATTAGTCTTTTGTGCTACCATTTCATACATAGAAATCTATAGCATAGAATGCTGGAATGTTGTAGATGGCTACGTTAAATTTTCACAAAACGGAGGTAATAAAATTCACAAACTTGCTTATAAAGCCGAACAGAACTTTACTCATAAAGAAAACAGCAAACAAAAATACATCGATGGCGGTTATTGCAGAGATACCGTATCTGTTGCAATGGACAAAAGAACCGTATTTGGCCCATTTTTTCAATTAGAATATGCTGAGGAAGTTAATTTAAACGAAATGAAATTCGTTGACATGGGTGCTTGCTTCAAGCAACTCAAAGAATCTTTAAATAAAATTTCTTTTGTGATTGCCTTTACCAATGAAGCTGGTGAATCGGTATTTTGGAAAGACTACGCAATTTAAAAATACGAAAAGGACGAATGGATTAACAAAGAAACAAGATTTAAGCTAGATAAAATTCCTACAGGAAAGAAACATCGTTTGAAAGCCTACATATGGAATCCTGATAAAGAAACTTTTTTAGTTGATAATTTTAACATCGAAGTAACATCTAAATACATCGAAGATTTCGAGTAAAAAAAGTATTATTCCCGAACAAGTATTCAATTCAAAAGGAATAGAGTAATTTTCATCCCTTCTAACAATCTAACTATGCAAGACAGCAACAAAAACAAGAAATCAATTTATTTTTTCATCGCAGCGTTCATCGTGGCAATTGTAATTATGGAGATAACAAGCAGCGATGGAAATGATAAAAAGAAAGTAGCAAGTAAAACTTCTACCAAAGAAACTACCCAAAAGGATAAAAGAGACTTAACAAAAAGCCCAATTTACTATAAATCGGAGTTTTCGTTTAAGAAAAAAAAGAACAAGAATTGGAAACTCGACGACGATTCCTGCAATGACCCAGGATCTTTAAAATTAAATAAGGAATGGAAATACAGTCCACGGTTTATAATTAACTACGACGAAACATTAGATTTAAACGACATAAAAGCCCTTAAAGTAGGTGCTTGCTTTAAGCAACTTGGCGACAATATGAACAAAGTTTTATTTGTAGTGTCACTCAGCGATCAGGATAATAAGTCGGTTTACTGGAACAAATACCAAATACAAAACACTAAAAAAGGCGAGTGGGTAAAAAACAACGCTAGGTTTAAGCTGGGTAAAATTGAAAAAGGTAAAAAATACAAACTCAAAGTTTATGTTTTAAACAAAGAGAAAAACGATTTTTTACTAGACAATTTCAAACTCGAAGTCATTCCGAAATAACTAATCCTTCATCCTATATACAATTCGCATATTAGAATTGGGCAACGTATTATCCTTGTGTAAATCATCGTCGTCATCCTCATCTTGCCAATCATATTTATCGTCTTCTGGCCCTCTTTTTCGGTAAAAAAACGCAACGACTGCCCCTGCTATACCTCCAAACAAATGCGACTCCCAAGAGATTGAAGGTTTGTAAGGCAAAATTCCCCAAGCCAAGCTACCATATAGAAAAACAACCATAAGCGATATTGCTAAAAGCTGCATGTTTTTTCTAATCACTCCACTCATAAACAAAAATCCAGCAAGTGCATAAATTAACCCACTCGCACCAATATGAAACGACATTCGGGAACCAGCCCAAACCCATATACCTGTTACAAAAAACAAGAGAATAAACACTTTAAGTGCCACTTTCCGATAAAAATAAAACAGAGAAGTGCCCAAAATCAACATCGGACTCGAATTACTTATCAAATGGTCGTAATCGCCATGAATAAATGGACTAGTCAAAATTCCTTTCAATCCAGAAAATGTTCTAGGCAGAATTCCATACGACACAAACGATATATTTTGCGATTCCTCAATATATTTTACTAACCACATTATGGCCACAAAAATTAAGGAAATAAAGAAGCCTAAGTAAGCCCTTGTTGCGTCTTGGTTTTTCAAGTTTTCCTAATTGCCTTTGTTAACAAAATTATGTTTAAAAGTACTGCCTATTTTTCCCACTTCTCCACTAAGGGATTTGTAATTTTAAAAAGATATACGAATATCACGGTTATTTCTCTTTTTCAGGTATTGTAAATATGAATATTACTTATTACGGACACTCTTGTTTTGGCATTAAAACGGATCAGGCAAATCTGCTCTTCGATCCATTTATTTCGCCTAACAAACTTGCCGAAAAAGTTGACATCAATACCATTGAAGCCGATTTTATTTTAGTGTCTCATGGGCATGAAGATCATGTTGCTGATTTAATAGAAATTGGCAAGCGAACCAATGCCAAGGTGATTTCTAACTTCGAAATTGCTACTTGGGCAGCTGGCAAAGGATTAGCAGACGGACACCCAATGAACCATGGAGGTAATTGGAAATTCGATTTTGGGAATGTAAAATATGTAAATGCTGTTCATTCGAGCGTTTTGCCAGATGGCACTTACGGAGGTAATCCAGGAGGTTTTGTTGTAAAAGCTGATGGATTGTCTTTTTACTATGCTGGTGATACTGCTTTAACTTACGACATGAAATTATTGGGTGATTATGATAAAATTGATTTTGCCTTTTTACCTATTGGCGACAATTTTACCATGGACATCAACGACGCACTTATCGCAGCGGATTTTATTAAATGCGATAAAATAATAGGAATGCATTACGATACTTTCGGATTTATTGAAATTGACAAAGCAAAAGCTAAATCATTATTTGCCGAAAAAGGAAAAGAATTAATACTAATCGAGATCAACGAATCAATAACAATATAACGTTATGGGAAAAATTATAGCAATTGCCAATCAGAAAGGTGGTGTAGGTAAAACAACAACAGCAATTAATCTTGCAGCAAGCTTGGCAGTTTTAGAATTTAAAACTTTGTTGATTGACGCCGATCCACAAGCAAACTCAACATCAGGTGTCGGTTTCGATCCGCGAAATGTTAAAACAAGCCTTTACGAATGCTTGGTGGATGATTTAAATCCTAACGACATTGTACTGCATACTGAAACACCTAATTTAGATTTATTGCCATCTCACATCGATTTGGTAGCGGCGGAATTAGAATTAATAGATCTTCCGAACAGAGAGCACATGATGAAGATGACCTTAGAGAAAATAAAATCTAAGTATGATTTCATTATCATTGATTGCGCACCGTCTTTAGGTTTAATTACCATCAACGCATTATGCGCTGCAGATTCTGTTTTAATTCCTATCCAGTGTGAATATTTTGCCTTGGAAGGTTTAGGTAAATTATTAAACAGTGTTAAAATTGTTCAATCAAGATTAAATCCAGATCTGGATATTGAGGGCATTCTTTTAACCATGTTCGACGTTAGATTAAGACTGTCTAAACAAGTTGCTGAAGATGTAAAAACTCATTTCCAACAAATCGTATTTGATACAATTATCCAACGCAATACCCGTTTAGGTGAAGCACCTAGCCATGGTAAAACAATAATAATGCACGACGCAACATCAAAAGGAGCTACGAATTATTTAAATTTAGCTAGAGAAATCTTGCAGAAAAATGAATTGACTCAGATTAACGAGTCGGAGAAAATAATTTCCGTAACTACTCATGAAGGATAAAAAAAAAGCATTAGGAAGAGGATTAAGCGCACTACTTGAAGATTCGGGAATAGACATAGCAGCTGGTTACGCTGGTAAATCTCTAAACCCAGCGGTTGGTTCGGTTGTTAATATTCCTATTGTAGATATTGAGCCAAATCCTTTTAATCCTAGAACAGAATTTAGCGCAGAAGGGCTAGCAGAACTAGCCGCTACCATTACAGAGTACGGGGTTATTCAACCCGTCACTCTTAGAAAAGTAAAGAGAAATCAATACCAAATTATTTCGGGAGAAAGAAGATACAGAGCTTCTAAACTTGCAGGCCTTTTAGAAATTCCAGGATACCTTAAACTTGCCAACGACAGCGAAATGCTAGAAATGGCATTGGTTGAAAACATTCAGCGAAAAGATTTAAACGCAATCGAAATTGGAAATAGTTACCAACGGTTAATCAAAGAATGTAAATTAACACACGAAGTATTAAGTAAAAAGGTAGGTAAAAACAGATCGTCCATCACCAATTACTTGCGCCTTTTAAACTTACCTGCCGAAATACAGGAAGGATTAATAATGAACATTATTTCGATGGGACATGCCAGAACGTTATTAGGCATAGATGACCCAGGGTTAATGATTCAAACTTATAAAGAATTAATTGATGGCAAACTTTCCGTTCGCTCTGTAGAACAGTTGGTAAAGGAGAGAAAAAATAAAGGCAAGTCAGACAAAAAAGAACAAATCTCTTTTGACGATTTAAAATTAAGTGAAAACTTAAATGAGAAATTTAAATCAAAAGTTGTTCTTAAAAGAAAACCGAACGGAAAAGGTTCAATTGTGATCCACTTCAAATCCGACGATGATTTAAATGACATCATAAACAAAATGGGTCTTTAAAAAGAGCCGCTCTTGTCAAATGCCTGACATGTACAAAAAAATAATCTTCATTTTTATACTGGCGTTGAGCTCTTCATTGATTCATAATGATTTGATGGCACAAGCTGAAGACAGCACCATTGTTAAAAAGAAAAGGGAACATTCGCCAAAAGCTGCTGCTATTATGTCGGGAGTTTTACCCGGGTTAGGACAGATTTACAACAAGAAATACTTGAAGCCCCCAATTATATATGCAGGCTTTGGAGTTTTAATTCATTTTGCAAACGTAAACAACACCGACTATCAAAACTACAAGTTGGCTTATTCTGATAGGCTTGCAGGTATTACTTGCGATCCAAACGAATCAGATTATTGCGACGACACAATAGATCAATTAAGAGCTCTAAAAGATCAATCCCGACAATTACGCGATTTGGATTTTATTTTAATGGCAGGATTGTACATCCTTAATATTGTAGATGCAACTGTAGATGCGCACCTTTTCGACTTCGATATGAGCGACGATTTAAGTTTAAAACTCAATTTCGGAATAGATACTTATCAAACAAAAACTACACTTATGCCTCAACTTAATTTGTCTATTAAGTTGTAAATTCACCGCCTGAGAATAAACCTTATGAAAATCATCTTATTCGGACACGGTAAAACAGGGAAAAAGATCGAAGAAATCGGCCTAGGCAGAGGACATCAATTTCCGTTAATTGTTACATCCTCGAATTCCGAAGAAATAACAACAGAAGAATTAAGCGTTGCAGATGTTGCCATAGATTTTAGCAGTCCGGGTACAATCATTTCCAACATCAACAGATGCTTTGAAGCCGATTTACCCACTGTTATAGGAACAACGGGTTGGCACGACAAGTACGAAGAAATTAAGCAAACTGCATTAAGCGATAACAAAACGTTATTTTTTGCAAGCAACTTTAGCATTGGGGCAAACATCATGTTTAGCATCAACGAAAAATTAGCTGCAATGATGAATAATCAATTGGATTATAATGTTGAGATGAATGAAGTTCACCACATTCATAAAAAGGACCACCCAAGCGGAACAGCCATCACCATTGCAAATGGCGTAACGGATAACTTAAAGAGAAAAAAGAGCTGGACATTAGAAGAAAATGGAAACGCCGAAGAGTTAATGATTCACTCTCGACGAGAAGGTGATGTTAAAGGAATTCACGGTGTAAAATACACTTCTTCTGTAGACACTTTAGAACTCATACACAATGTTAGCGATAGAGCTGCGTTTGCATTGGGTTCGGTAATTGCAGCCGAATGGGTTGCAGGTAAAAAAGGTGTTTTTGGAATGAAAGATTTACTAGATTAGAACAATGTTTTTTAAAAAGAAAGAAGAAAAAATTCCAAGCGTTCCAAAAGGACCAATACGAGAATGGCTTGATGCCATAGTTTTTGCTGTGATAGCAGCTACTCTTATAAGAATGTTTTTGGTTGAAGCATTTACCATCCCTACTTCCTCCATGGAAAAATCGTTATTAAGAGGCGACTATTTATTCGTGAGTAAAATTCATTATGGCCCCAAAATACCCAATACCCCCCTCTCCTTTCCGTTTGCACACCACACTTTGCCGCTTTCTACAGCAAAATCTTATTTAGAGTGGATCAAATTACCTTACATGCGCTTACCTGGATTTGCAGATGTGAAAAACAACGATGTTGTGGTATTTAATTATCCAGAGGGAGATACCGTGTGCTTAGAGGCACAAAACAGTAGTTATTATGACATTTTAATCAAATTCGAAAACAAGTTTGGTAAAGTAAGAGGCCGAGATATTATGTATAATGGCCTTGGAGAAAAACCAGGGAAAAACGATTACCCCAAATTGGTAAAGTTGCTAAACGAAAATAATTATTCCGTTAGTCTCGGCAAACTAATAATTGCAAATGGATTCGATGTAATTGTTCGGCCACCCGACAAAAGAGAAAATTACATAAAAAGATGTATCGCCATTGCAGGAGATACCCTAGAGATAGTAAATGGAACAGTTTACATTAATGGTGTTGAGGCCGATAAGCCGAAAAATATGCAGTTCAATTATTTTATAGAAACAGACGGAAGACAAATCAACAAGAGAATTCTAAAAAAACACGACATAACGGATTACGGAATGACTTCCATGAATGGAGATTATAGAATGGCACTAACATCCGAATCTGAAAAGGTAATTGGTGCTATGACGATGGTTAAAGAGATCGTTAAAAAGTGTGATCAAAAAAACTTAGGCGATCCTAGAGTGTTTCCGAGGAACTATAATAAAGGTTGGAACGCCGACAATTATGGCCCAATTACAATCCCTAAAGAAGGAGTAACGGTAAACTTAACTGTTGAAAATCTCCCTTTATATGAAAGAACAATCTTTTTATATGAAGGAAATGATTTGGAAGTAAAAGGAAACGATATTTATATAAATGGAGAAATCGCTACTAGTTATACCTTCCAAATGGATTATTACTGGATGATGGGCGACAATCGACACAATTCTTTAGACTCTCGTTTTTGGGGATACGTTCCTGAGGATCATGTGGTAGGGAAAGCAATCTTTATCTGGCTATCACTAGATCCTGATGTTGGAATAGTAGATAAATTCAGATGGAGTCACATGTTCTCATTAATTCATTAAACAACAACATGTTGATGTGAGCAGCGCTACTGTTATTTTGCCCTCTTCGTATCTCGCCCCTATCTCCTATTATCACAGTATTCTTAAGCAGGATAACGCGATATTCGATTACGCCGAACATTTTGTTACCCGAACTTTCCGAAATCGATGCGAAATATATGGTGCCAACGGTAGCCTAAATCTGTCTATTCCTGTTCAAAAAATCACGGGCAAAAGCAGTGTAAAAGATATTAAAGTTTCCTACGATATGGATTGGCAAGCAGTTCATTGGAAATCTATGGAAACCGCATACAAATCATCTCCCTTTTTCGAATTCTATGAGCACTATTTCCACAATGCTTTCAACACTAAAATTGAATATTTAGTTGACCTAAACACCGAATTATTCGAAATAACCCTTAAAATTCTTGATCTCGCTAAAGAAATTGAAGTGAGTCAAAAGTATTTAGATGCAGATGAAAAATCGCTTGATTTAAGAGCACAATTCAACCTCCGAAAAAAGCCCAACTTCCATAACAAGCCATACTTTCAAGTGTTTTCAGACACTGGCCCTTTCCTTGAAGACCTTAGCATAATCGATCTTATTTTCAATTTAGGACCAGAAGCTGGAATCTATCTGAAAAATTGTACAGATTGATTTAGTTTATTCTAATAATAACAGTTTCATTTGTCGCCCCGTATTACTAGCTTTATTTCAACAATTGAATATGACTAAAATCGAAATTCACGAGAACGAAGACCACATGAAGTTTCTTCTGTCTAGAATGGATAAAATTCTAGATAAGATCAAATTAGGTGGAGGGAAAGCAAAGCTCGAAAAGCAGCGAGAGAAAGGAAAACTCAACGTAAGAGAAAGAGTAAACCTTTTAATTGATCCAGATACCGAATCTTTTGAACTCGCCCCGCTAGCTGGTCACGAAATGTACAAAGAACACGGCGGATGTCCTGCCGGAGGCACTACAGTACATATAGGCTACGTAAGCGGCAAACAATGTGTAATTGTTGCCAACGACGCCACCGTTAAAGCTGGGGCTTGGTTTCCTATCACAGTAAAAAAGATTTTAAGAGCTCAGGAAATAGCGATGGAAAACCGACTGCCTATTATTTATTTAGTAGACAGCGCAGGTGTTTTTCTTCCAATGCAAAACGAGATTTTTCCAGACAAAGAAGACTTTGGTCGCATTTTTAGAAACAATGCAAAAATGTCGGCCAGCGGAATTATACAGATTTCAGCTGTTATGGGCAGTTGTGTTGCGGGCGGTGCATACCTTCCTATTATGTCGGACGAAACATTAATAGTAGACAAAACAGGCTCTATATTCTTAGCGGGCTCCTACTTAGTTAAATCGGCTATTGGTGAAGATATAGACAATGAAACATTAGGCGGAGCCACAACGCACACTGCAATTTCAGGTATTGCCGATCACAAATGCGAAGATGATTTAGATTGCATAAAAAAAATCAGAAAGATTTTCAGCAAACTAACTCCTTCCGATAAAGCCAATTTTAACCGAATCGAACCAGTACCGCCAATTAAAGATCCTCAGGAAATATATGGCATTATACCTAAAGAGAGGCACAAACCCTATGAGGTTAGAGATATTATTGAAAGACTTGTAGACGATTCTGATTTTGAAGAATACAAAGAAGATTTTGGTAAAACCATTGTTTGCTGCACGGCACGTATTGATGGTTGGGCTGTTGGAATTGTAGCCAATCAGCGTAAAATAATAAAAACACAAAAAGGCGAAATGAGATTTGGAGGCGTTATCTACTCCGACTCTGCATCGAAAGCAGCTCGTTTTGTAATGAAGTGCAACCAGAAAAAAATGCCTTTGATTTTCATTCAGGATGTAACAGGATTTATGGTTGGCTCTAATGCTGAGCATGGAGGTATTATTAAAGACGGTGCTAAATTGGTTAGCGCAGTTTCTAATTCAGTCGTGCCGAAATTCACCATCATTACAGGCAACTCATATGGTGCTGGCAATTACGCCATGTGTGGCAAATCTTTCGATCCCAGATTAATTGTTGCTTGGCCTACAGCTCAAATTGCTGTTATGGGTGGCAAACAAGCGTCGAATGTATTGCTTCAAATTCAAGCTTCGACCCTCCAGAAAAAAGGAGAAAAATTGACCAAGGCACAGATAAAAAAATTAACAGACGAAATCTCCGAGAAATATAAAAAAGAAACCACTGCAATCTATGCGGCTTCTAGGCTTTGGATCGATTCGATTATTGATCCCGTTGAAACTAGAAATGTAATTTCTTTGGGAATTTCCGCTGCTAATCATAACCCCTTGAAAGAACAATTCAATGTGGGTGTAATTCAAACTTGATAAAATGGAACAAATAAGTACTGCAGATTTATGCGACGATCACTCCGATAATTTAGGTATTGCCGATCCACTCTTTCTGAGTTATGGTAAGAAATCCTCTTTTTACGGTGAAATAGTTACCGTAAAAATCTACGAGGACAACGTTATTTTAAAAGAAACTCTTTCCTCCAACGGAAAAGGAAAAGTACTAGTTGCAGATGGAGGTGGCTCTACTCGTTGCGCTTTAGTTGGCGACTTAATTGCCGATTTAGCAGTGAAAAACGAATGGGCTGGTATAATTGTATACGGCTACATTAGAGATGCCAGAGTAATCGAAACAATTAACATCGGCATTAAAGCTCTGGGAACCTGCCCGATAAAGAGTATAAAAAAAGGCCAAGGCGACAAACAAATCACTGTTAAATTTGCCAGCACCAACTTCATCCCAGGTCAGTTTGTTTATTCCGACGAAGATGGAATTATAGTAAGCGAAACAGCCATCATTTAAATTCTGCTAATCGAGCCAAATTAATATCTTTGTCGTCCGTTTTTATTAGATAATTATGATCACAATCACATTCCCAGACAAAAACACGAGAACTTACCCTGAAGGAACAACTGCCATGGAAGTTGCTTCTTCAATTAGTGAAGGCCTTGCCAGAAACGTTATGGCAGCCAAAATTAATGGTGAGCTTCAAGACGCAACCCGAGCGATTAACGCCGATGCTAACATCGAATTAGTAACTTGGGGTAGCCAAGACGCAAAAGATGTAATGTGGCATTCTACTGCGCACTTAATGGCTGAGGCGCTTCAACATTTCTATCCTGGGGTTAAATTCTGGGTTGGCCCATCAATTGAAACTGGTTTTTATTACGATGTTGATTTAGGCGGAAAAGATATTTCTTCAGACGATTTTAAGAAGATTGAAGACAAAATGCTTGAGTTGGCTCGAAACAACAACAAATTTGAGCGCAAAGAGATTTCGAAGGCAGATGCCATCGCTTATTTTAAAGAGAAAGACGACGAGTACAAACTAGATCTGCTAGAACGTTTAGATGACAGCACTATTACTTTATACACACAAGGCGATTTTACCGACTTATGCCGTGGCCCTCATTTACCAAACACCAGTCATATAAAAGCGGTTAAGTTGCTAACAACAGGAGGATCTTATTGGAAAGGCGACGAAAACTTAAAGCAACTCACCCGTATTTATGGCGTTAGTTTTCCAAAGCAGAAAGAATTAACCGCTCATTTAGATTTATTAGAAGAAGCAAAAAAGAGAGATCACCGAAAACTAGGGAAAGAACTGGAGTTGTTTATGTTCTCCGAAAAAGTTGGTACAGGTTTACCAATGTGGTTGCCTAAAGGCGCTATGCTTAAAGAACGACTTGAAAACTTCTTAAAAAACATTCAACTGCAAACTGGTTACGAGCCTGTAATTACACCTCACATCGGTCATAAAAACCTATATGTAACATCTGGGCATTACGAGAAATACGGTGCAGATGCTTTTCAGCCAATTAAAACACCAAAGGAAGGCGAAGAGTTTTACTTAAAACCAATGAACTGCCCTCACCATTGTGAGATGTACAAGTACAAACCTAGATCGTACAAAGATTTACCAGTTCGTTTTGCTGAATTCGGTACAGTGTATCGTTACGAGCAAAGCGGCGAGCTATCTGGCTTAACTCGTGTAAGAGGGTTTACGGTTGATGACGCACATTTATTTTGCCGACCAGACCAAGTAAAAGAAGAGTTCTTAAAAGTTATCGACTTGGTGCTTTACGTTTTCAACTCTTTAGGATTCGAAAATTACACTGCACAAATATCTTTAAGAGATCCGGAAAACAAAGAAAAATACATTGGATCGGATAAAAATTGGGATAAAGCCGAATCTGCAATCATCGAAGCAGCTGCAGAAAAAGGTTTAGAAACGGTTGTTGAATTAGGCGAAGCTGCCTTTTATGGTCCCAAATTAGACTTTATGGTGCGTGATGCACTGGGAAGAAAGTGGCAATTGGGAACAATTCAAGTAGATTACAATTTACCAGAAAGATTTGAATTAGAATACAAAGGCAATGATAACAAGCAACATAGACCAGTAATGATTCACAGAGCACCATTCGGCTCTTTAGAAAGATTTATTGCTGTTTTAATAGAGCATTGTGCCGGCAAGTTCCCGCTATGGCTCACACCTGAGCAATTTGTAATATTACCTATTAGCGAGAAATATAATGAGTATGCACAAAATGTTTTAAAATTGCTAAAAAATTACGACCTTCGCGGGCTTGTAGATAACAGGAATGAAAAGATCGGTAAAAAGATCAGAGATTCTGAGTTGAAAAAGATCCCATATATGTTAATTGTAGGGGAAAACGAATTTAACAACGAATCGGTTTCAGTTAGAAAGCAAGGAAAAGAAGATTTAGGAGAAATGAAGTTGAAAGACTTCGCTCTTTATATCGACAAAAAAATTAACAAGAACAAGGAGTATAGTATTAACTAAGGTGGAGGAACTGTAAAATAGCAATTAGACATAGAAAGGGCCCTAGAAGAGAGATCTATAACCCGTATAAGATTAACGGCGAAATAGAAGCTCCCGAGGTAAGGGTTGTAGGTGAAGGCATAGAGCCTGGTGTGTATAGCATTGTTGAGGCAATAAGAATGGCCGATGATCAAGAACTAGATTTAGTTCAGATCTCGCCTGAAGCGAAACCGCCTGTTTGTAAAGTTATAGATTACAAGAAGTTCTTATACGAGTACAAAAAGAAGCAGAAGGAATTAAAATCCAAAGCTTCTAAAGTTGTTGTAAAGGAAATAAGGTTTGGACCTAACACAGATGATCACGATTTTAATTTTAAGCTGAAACATGCGATGAATTTCTTGACTGATGGAGCGAAAGTGAAAGCATTTGTGTTTTTTAAGGGAAGAACAATATTGTTTAAAGAAAAAGGTGAATTGTTATTGTTGAAATTCGCGCAAGATCTCGAAGAGTATGCAAAAGTGGAACAATTGCCTAAACAGGAAGGTAGAAGGATGATAATGATGCTTTCGCCGTTGGCCAGTGGTCAAAAGAAAAGTAAAAAATAGAGTAATATGCCAAAAATGAAATCAGTTTCCAGTGCCAAGAAGAGATTTACCTTTACAGCGTCAGGAAAAATTAAAAGAAAGCACGCTTTCAAGAGTCACATTTTAACTAAGAAGTCGACGAAAAGAAAGCGAAACCTAACTTACTTTACACTTGTACATGATGTAGATGTGAAAAGAGTGAAGTTTATGCTTTGCAAAAGATAAGAAGTAAAATTGTAGAATATAGGTTTAGCACCAAAGAGTCCGATTATGCGGAACGCTAACTATAAAAATTAAGTAAAATGCCCAGAGCTACCAATAATGTTGCTGCTAAGCAACGTAGAAAAAAAATATTCAAACAAGCCAAAGGCTTTTTTGGAAAAGGTAAAAACGTTTATACCAACGCCACAAACAGACTAGAAAAAGGTTATACTTACGCTTACCGAGATAGGAAAGCTAAGAAAAGAAGCTTTAGAGGTTTGTGGATTCAAAGAATTAACGCAGGATCGCGTGAGCACGGAATGTCTTATTCTGTATTCATGGGTAAAATACACGCCAATAACATTGAATTAAACAGAAAGGTTTTAGCTGATTTAGCTATGAACAATCCTGTTACTTTCAAGGCAATCTGCGATAGCCTTAAATAGGCATCAATAAGTTTTCTGGAATTAGGTTAACTGCCTATTGGATTTAAGCCTTGTGCTACAGACAGTATTAGGGATGAATAATAAAGTTTAGCTAGTAATAGCATTCACTTTATATTCATCCCTTTAATGCGTTATGATAACATCTAATCAAGAAACTATACAGTTTTATCGATTAATGCTCTACCCCGCTTAAACTTTAAGACAAAATAGTTTTAAGGATAAAGCTTAGCTAATAATTAGGGCTTGCTGAAAAACCTAATACAAACATTAACTACTTGATAATCATGTTATTGTCGATGACGATTTCCTTTTTTTTAGAGGTTAAATGGGGTCAGGTGAATTTCTTAGGGACTAGGCAAAGAGTTTATGTAATCTGAATAGGAAAAACTTAATATCCGAGACACCTCTAAGATTAGCTCTAAAGAGTTTTATTTTGGCGTTAAAAGATTCTGCATTTGCATTTGGAATTGCAACAAAATAATGGAGTTTAAGTTAAGCTATGCCGCCTGATTAAATTGATGATTATTGAGATTAAATTGTTCTATTGATTTATTGCCCAAGTGTGAGTGCCTT
>JABSPQ010000396.1 GCA_013214205.1 Flavobacteriales bacterium | reverse complement strand
CGAGTAATTTCAAGTTCACTTATTAGATTGTTGTATTTGCGATAATGATGATATGAATTAGTGGTTCTAATGACATTTCTATGCTTCCGGATTTCCATACCGTGTAATTTCATTAGCCTAAAGAAGCCATCACGACCTAATGTAATGTTCTGTTCTGCCATAAACCTGGCTTTGCTCTGTTTTATACTTATATATTGTTTAACGCCTGTTATAAGGCTTTTTCAAATCAATAAATTGTCTCTAATAGAGACTTTAAATTTCTCCCCAAATCCAAATTTATATAGTAAAGAACAGCCGATAAGTTGATGGCTTGATTTTGGAATCTTAGAATAAACTAAAAACTTATCTCTATGAAATCAATAAATAAAATCAGGGGAACTCTGTTTCCATTAATCATTGGCACTTGTGCGTTAGTTATACTATCAGGTTGCAGTCAACGAATATCGAACAATCAAACTTTTAATTCATCTTACTTTTTGGCGCAGAGTGTTGCCATTATTCCGATTAATGAAGGTGGTGAGAATGAGAAATGGAATGCACGAAATTACATGACGTTTCTTTTATTAAACCCACGAATGAATTTTGTGGATTTGGCAACGCTGGAGAAAAATCAAATCGATGATGCCGTTTACAAAAATTGTAAGTTGATGGCAGCCAACATTGTGTTTGAAAACAGTAAAACGGGCATGCTCATCATTTCACCTTTGGATAAAGCAGCTATCGAAATCCTTAATATGTACAACATTACTGAAAAGGGAGAAGCCGAAAGTGTATTTCCGATAGCATTCGAAAACACCAAAAAGGGCATTCAAAATTTCAATAAAAGCAGTAAGGTTTATTTAAAGGCTTTCAAAGAACTTGCGCTTGAAGCCAATTGGATTCCTCGTTTTACATGCGAACCGGTTCGAAATAATTGGTCTATTGTAATCGACAGAAGTGACGAGGAAATACTGAGTGATAACTAAGCTAGATCTTATTTCTGCCGTTTTCGTTTGGATAGAGTTCGTATAGATTATCGCTCTGCCAGAACTCCTTGGTGTTTATATCCATAATAGAAAGTTTGCCCTTAAAGGCAGTACCCGTATCTACATTCCAAAGATTAACTCTGTTCCAAGGCGTAGATACATTCCATTCTGTAGTTGGAGTATGACCTATATAGATTTCCTTGAACAACTTAAAACGTTTTGGAAATACTTCATCATGGCTATCAACATTGCCATGTACTGCCATAGCCATTTCCCACAATGTTCTGTCCCATCTGTAATTGGTGCTGTAATCTTCTTTATCTGGCCCATGCATCGACGAAAAGCCAGCATGGATAAATAATCTGTTTTGATCGTCGATGATATAGTTCTGCATCTTCGTGAAAAAAAGCAGGTGTTGATCCTTTTCTTCTTCTGAAACGGATTCATAACTTTTTAATGTAGACTTACCTCCGTGGAGTTGCCAAACGCGGTTTACTTCGCCATTGTCCAGCCAATCGCGACACCAAGCATCATGATTGCCATAAATGAAATCGCACTTGTATTCCGAATCCATTCGAATCAAAGTTTTAATTAACTCACTCATGTTACGCAGTTATAAATGATAAATTTACATATGGATGTTGAAAACTTATTGCAGATTTATCAGGAGGGCTTAATGGCCAGTTCTTTTCAGGTAACGTGTACAGGGTTATCAGATATTACAGACAATGTAATAAGT
>JABSPQ010000395.1 GCA_013214205.1 Flavobacteriales bacterium | reverse complement strand
TTCCCTAAAGAATCTTTATCACATGTAACTTGGACTATAGCTCGACTAGGTGGATGGAAAGGATACAAATCAGAAAGGCCACCAGGTATTACAACACTCTGGATTGGACTAATGAGATTCTATGATATATTCGAAGGCTGAAAGATGTATAAAGATGTGTATACACGGTAGCTGGCTAGAGAGAGGGATTTAGGGTGAGCCAGGCATGACACAACAGCATAACCATTGCCCCTCTTTTACCTAAATTTA
Source organism: Flavobacteriales bacterium (assembly GCA_013214205.1). Classification (GTDB taxonomy): domain Bacteria; phylum Bacteroidota; class Bacteroidia; order DT-38; family DT-38; genus DT-38. Next base: position 3,475 of record JABSPQ010000395.1, on the reverse strand, counting down.
CATCATAAATAATCTAGCGAATAAACACTATGAGTACAGAAGAGCAAGACAAAAAAATAGATGACCTTTTACAAACGCTTAAAGAAGCAAGCGCCTCCTGTTTAGGATACCCAGTATCCCACGATTTTGACTACTCTAGATTAAACGAGTTTTTTCAATACTCCATCAACAACGTTGGCGATCCATATGAGGGCAACACCTACAAAGTTCAAACGCACGAAATGGAACGAGAAGTCGTTGATTTTTTCGCGAAGCTATTTAGAGCCAACCCAAAAGATTACTGGGGCTACATAACCAATGGAGGTTCGGAAAGTAATCTCTACGGCTTATACATAGCAAGAGAGCTGTACCCAAAAGCAATGGTGTACTTTTCTGAATCTACGCACTACAGCGTAAAGAAAAATATTCACCTATTAAACATTCCGAGCATAATGATTCGGTCTCAAGAAAACGGAGAAATAGATTACGACGATCTCCAAAACACACTTCAATTCAATCGCCACAAGCCAGCAATTATTTTAACCACTTTCGGAACCACCATGAAAGAGGCAAAAGATAATGTATCTAAGGTTAAGAAAATCTTAAAACACCTAGCAATTCAAGATCATTACATACATTGCGATGCGGCATTGGCTGGATCTTATGGAACCTTTATAGAACCACGCGTCCCTTTCGATTTAGCAGATGGAGCGGATAGCATATCTATAAGCGGACATAAATTTATTGGCTCTCCCATCCCATCGGGAGTTATAATTACCAAGCGTTCTGTGAGAGATAAAATTTCGAACGGCATCTCGTACATAGGCTCTAAGGATACCACCATTACAGGCTCACGAAACGGACATTGCCCATTGTTTTTATGGTACGCTATAAAAAACATGGGAATTGAAGGTCTTAAAAAACGGTATTTACACAGTGCCGAAGTAGCCGAATATTGTAAAAACGAATTGATAAAAATCGGCATAGAAGCTTGGACAAACCCAGGAGCAATTACAGTTGTGTTCCCTAAAATGTCGGAAGAAATTCAAGAGAAATGGCAACTAGCAACCGATGAAATCACTCACATTATATGCATGCCCAACGTAACCAAAGAGCAAATTGACAACTTTGTGAAAGACGTATTAAAAGAGCAGGAAGTAGTTTTGTAACCAAACCTCACACCATTCTAACGCAAGCGTCCGCTTGTGGTTGTAAATAAACTAACTAATGCCGCCGTCATCATTTCTGGCCGCAGACAGGCTCGTAATTTTTAAAATAAAATATGTAGCCCTGTCAAATACAACAATGAGATCCCCAAATAAATCACACAATAGAATATGAGATTTTTCGAGGAAGACGATCATTGTGGGGATGACGTTTCGAGAGACAAGGATGACCTTTCTCAGGCACTCCCGACCCCTAAATGAAATGCGGTCCCTCTATCGAGAGAGAGGGATTTAGGGTGAGTCAAAACAAGACACAACAGCACACCACTTTAAATCTTTCTTAGTAGATTGACCTCATGAAAAAAACAAGCACAATCCTTTTCTCTCTTCTGTCTTTCCTCCTGTTAAATTCATGCGGAAACACAGAAGTAAAGGAAACTAAAAAGTCAGAACCAGAAGCAGTAGAAATAAAAAGCGAGCAGCTACAACTAATGGGCAATCTCTTTTTCACCTTCAACTCCGTTGTACGAGTTAACCAAATCGAGACATCTCGAGATGTTGCCAATGGCGAAGATGAAGGCAGTATCCACTCGCCTGTAGAAGCTAAAATATTAAGAGATGCTATAGCAGATAACTGGCCAGGCGCAAAAATGACATGGGCTTTTAGCTGGTTGGCATTAAGCGACGAGCGCACAAATTATGTTGAGCTAAGAGAATTGATTGTTTCCTACCACAAAAAGTATGGTGACGAAATCACTTTTATTCCTGGGGGCTACTTTGCAAACATGTACAACACAAGAGAGCAAGTAAACAAAGATTTGCACGACGCTTTACAGCAAATTACAGAAATGGTTGGCGACAACTACCGCCCAAAAAGTATTTTGGCTGGGTTTCTTGCTGCCGACAATTTAAAGTACTTAGCCGAAGAAGAAGACATTCATGTTTGTCAAGGTAGTATTTGGAGTCAGTATGCTGTCGACAATGGCGATGGCGAAGGTTCAATTTCTTACCCCTACTACCCTTCTACCGAGCATTTCTGTAAGCCTGCACAAGGCGAAGCAGATCAAATAGACTGTATTAATTTAGATGGTTGGACAGTTGATTTTATCTGCGGAATGGATCCTGGTGGAAAAAAATTAAGCGACACTTGGTGTGGGAGTCGTATTGGAGTTGGCCCAATAGAAACCGTTATTAGACAAGGAACCGAAAATGGAACAAAACAAATGCTTCACACCACCGCCACGCATTTCGACAAAGGATTTGAGTTGAACAATTTTGCTTGGGTTACTTGTGGTTGGGAAATGAGTTTGGTAGAAGCTCGTAAAATTTATGGTTACAAAGACAATCGCAACGGCATGGAAGGGTTGGTAATCTGGCTAAAGGAAATGAAGAAACGTTGGCCTGATACTAAATTTATTACCCAAGGTGAATTCGGATTAATTTGGAAGGAGCATTTTAAAAGCAACGATGATATCGATTATCAATTTGTTCAAAGAGGATCAGGAATTTGCAATTCGGATGCCGACCAAGAGATAAGATGGTTCATGAATAAGGATTTCAGACTGGTCCTTTTAAGAAACTGGAAAGAAGATTCGCCCGAAATGCTGATTGACTTTACTCGCTACGATCTTACTGCCGAAGAGCCAGCAGACCCTAAATCGGTAACTGAGCCGAGCAGAAATTGGAGTTTAATGAATAGGCTAAATCAAAAAGGATCTCGTCCGCAAGACAAACCAATGCCTATATTAGATTTAAACGAAGAAGAATTAAACCTTATTAAGAGTCGTTACCCTGAGTTGGTGATGGAGTAAAAGAGCACCAAAATGAATAAAATCTCACCCCTTCCTATATTAATAACTGTTGTACTTCGGTTGTTGTTTTTTCATTGCCATAATATTTATGTAGCGTTTTAGGCAAAAATAATTTTTACCCTTCCTTATTTTAATCAATTCAAACCGATTGAAAGCTCCGATAGAAGCTATAAAATGGCTTTTTTGTGTAGTGCTGGTTCTTGATGGTGATTTTGCAAAGCACATATTGGATTTGATCGACTTACGATATTCTTCTACTTTCCATCTTTTTTTATAGATCGTAGTAATTTGTTTGCTATCCGCACCCAGGTCGTTAGAAGCTAGATAGAGCACAGCGGTATCGTCTCCGTTTTTGAAGACTTGGCATGTAATGACAACAGGAAAATCCAATTGTTCAAAATACACCACCTTACTGCGCCCTTCTAGCTTCGTTGACTTGATACTAGTATAGCGCCCGTTTTGCTTATCTTCTAGACTCAAAGCTACTTTCCTATTAGATTTTATGACAAACACAAATAG
>JABSPQ010000394.1 GCA_013214205.1 Flavobacteriales bacterium | reverse complement strand
TAAAGCGAACAATGTAAATCCTCAACATTACCTTTTACATGCAATCAGCCAAATGACATATTGTAAATCAGATCAAGACCGAATCAAGCTGTTACCGCAAAATTTCAAAGGGTGTACAAGCCAGCACTGATACGTTAAAAGAGAAGATTAGTCACTTAAAAAGTATCCCTGGTGTATCTTTCATTACCTCAATTATTGTAGTAGCCGAAACATTTGGCTTTGCACAATTTAATTCATCCAAACAGTTGGTAAGCTTTTGTGGGTATGATATTGTATTGAAGGAATCAGGTACCTCTGATCACCCAATTGAATATAACCGGCAAGCGTGTCATTTTGTAAATGTATTTCTACGCGATACCTATGGCATTGCCATCCACCAGCAAATAATGAACTGGACACAGAAAGTAATATGGTTAACGCAAATGCTTGTTTCATGTAATGAAGATATTAAGTAATGTTTAAAGAACGTAATTTCTATATGTCATTATATTATGTTAAATAGAAATTGTAATGCAAAAGTGCGGTTGCCAGAAAAAACGGCGAGCGTGCGAAAGCTGTGAATGGATAAATGCTGAGTAATACATTAAAGGCGTTTACGTCTCATCAGCCTTAGCTGATGACTACTTTAATAGAATTACTAGCATTTGGACAAAGCGCGTTGATAGCTTCGTTTTTTCTTGATCTTTTGGTTCATTTTGCATCAAGGCAAAAGAACTGTAAAACAAATTGGCAATCGCCAATTTTTATATTTCTGGAGAATCCGACAGAAATTCCCTTAATTCAGAATCTAATAATCAAGGTAATTGTACAGATCAAAAATTCTACGCGATTCTCAGGGATCGTAAATTTTGATATTACGGGCAATTATCAATTCTCCAGATCCTGTTTAAACGTCATCCCAAAACCCGAAGGGCAGGAAACCCGCTATTTTATTAAAAAACCTATTTAACATAATAACAATTATAGGACAAAAGGAGGCGATTCTATATAGGGAACGGTATTACTGTTGTACCTATAATCCATATTATGTGTAAATAAAGCATCCTACTAATAAGGTTGTTTATTCCTGTTAAAAGCATCTCGTAAAGCTTTTCGTTGACGTGATATCCTTTGGTCCTATAATTAGTCGTTATGCAAAATAGCCGCACAAGTTATTTTTCCCAACCGCACAGCAACAGTTTCTTCGTTTTCGTACCTCAAACTCAAAGCACTTGCTTTTGCCCCATTTCGTAATCGCTTAGAATCGCGTATTTAAATTGATCTGCACAATTACGTATGGTTTTAATACGCTGCGATGGATCGTGAAATAATAAATGTGTTACTTCTTAAAATCTTTATTGAAGGAATTGTTTATAGATGAATCTACGCTCTTTTTTAGGATCTCCATTAAGCCTTGCTTTACGGTTGGTTTAAGAAATTCTGTTAGTTGCTTTTTATCCTCATCAGATTCGATGTCTATATTTAATGCCTCTATACAGTCGTTTGCAACATCAATTATCTTCTCAACGCCATTCTCCATATTGGCCCCTTCAATCAACGGTATCCTTCGTAACAACTCTTCTTTAACCGCTTGCATTTTTTCTATATCCATCTGTTCGCTATTGTATTTTGACTATGTAGGAATTCTGCCCTTACCACTGCCCCTTTCTAAGACTTAGTTTATCTCAATTATAGATGACACAAAATTATGATTTGTTTTTAAATCCGTGTCGTTTTTGAACGCCTTTAAATAAGTCGGCATAAATGATGTCGGTAGATTCTGATAAGAGTCTGAGTTCTTCTTTGAATTCGGTTCTTCTTATTATGGATAAGATTTTAGCATTGGCCATTTGATTGGATTTCTGTAGAGCTTCTATTCTTAATAATGAGCTCATGGATTCTAATGCTATGTCCTTCTCGTTCATCTTATCTTATTTTAAATGGTTTGCTTAATACGTGTTCAAACTTATTGATTATACACGTAAATTAAAGATATGGTACGAGTAATATGTGATCGCCTAGTTGATGTGTACTTTGTGATTGGTGATTTTGCCTCCGCTGTTGATTTTTACAATGTAGATTCCTACTGCTTCTCGTACGTTTAATTTGGCTTGTCCGTTGGTAAACGTTTTTTGAGTTACTTGTTGGCCTGCCAAATTGTATACAGAAACGGTTCCTTTGCCTGTGCGTAATGTGTATCGTCGCCATTACTAAATTTTAATCCACAATACCCTTCAGATTTTCCAATCGAGTCGCCGTAGCTAGCTCCATCTCCAGTAGAATCTGTCCAACTAAGGTATGCGCCAAACTCGAAGGTACTATATGAAGATGTCCAATTTTGATTGTCGCCAACAACATCGCCATATTTTAAAACGGCTGGCGCAGCGTATGAGGATGAAGCTATAACTACTTGATTGCCGTCATAACCGGAAACACACATCAATGTACTCTTGTACTGTCCTTGTCGAACAATTGTTGTTGTTGTTGTTGTACCATATACAGCTCCTATGGTTCCTGTTACTGTAAATGAGCCCGTTCCTGCGCTAACAAAACTAAAAAATGAAAAGTCGTCGGAATCGTTGTTGTCTAGGTTTAATATATAATCCTGTCCGTTGTCGGTATTGGGAATATATCTGGGTCTAAGTTGGTAGATATAATTTCTGCCGAAACGCTTTGCGCTAGTATTAAAGAGCAGGCAACTGTTGAATACGCTTTTAACTTATTGGTGGATGATTTCATGGTTTTGTTGGGTTTACATTTACTTAAATATAGGATTATTTGTGGTTAATGGTTCATTTGGTGGTGTTTCGCTACTGTGGGTGGCTATTATGTTGAACCGGTTTCGTTTGAGTTTGTATGGGCTTGTTTTGATTGAATGGCTTTACTCCTGCTTTTTGTTTTATTGGCGGGTTGTTTAAAGAATCATACTAATTAACCCCTCAGTCCGCAGCAATGCGTTGCTAAAGTGCTTTACGTCTGGGACAGCTCCCCTTGAAGGGGGGCGGCTTGCATTTTGTTTTTTGTTTAACGTTAGACCTAATAATGTAAACGGGATTACCGATGACGATGCGATTAATTTGAGCTTTTAGAGGGTGTAACTTATTCACAATTTCAGATTAGAAACTTTAACGATTGTACTAAAACAATTTAGTATTTGGTACGTCTTAGTATATATAGGATTGTAGGTAGAATCCATTAATATCAAGGTTATTGGCGAAAATGTTAATAACTTGATACTCAACTGAGCAGCATTTTTCCTATATTTAATAACCTTAGTATATGAGAGTTAGTATTACAGTAAATTTAAACTAGATCATATGAGTTTGTCAGAAGAAGAACATGAAGAAAATAAAGAGCAAGGAGCAACAGCTGATGCTATCCCTACTCCTGTTGATGGGCAGATTACAGATTCTGTAACGACAACCAATGTAAAGTCGGATAATGATATTGATGCTTATGTAGCAGGGGTTTCTAGAGAGGTTGAAAAACTGATTGTGAAGGAAGCCAATGCTGATAGCACCAGACCTCGAACTATACCTGTTTTTAACCCGAATGTTACTATAAGAAATCATTCGGCCGATGAGGTAAAACGTTTGTTGAATACCGAGAAACCACGACTAAATATGATGTACAAGAAGGAAGCGAATAACTTTTTCGTTTTTAAGGTGCAGGTAGAAGGTCAAGAATTGGCAATACTAAATATTAATGCTAGATCTAATGAGTTTGGGTATGTTAGCGATCGGGCTTATTTAGCGGATGGTAGCTTTAAAGTGCCTGGGCACGAATACCCTATTTTCTTTAATAGGCTTAAAAGAATTAAGTATAATGAAATTCAAACTGTAAAGGTTGACATTTTGTTTAAGGATCGTGATGGTCGACAATGGACACAGTGCTACAATTACTCAACAAATAACAGTACAACGGGTAAAGCGATTACGCAGCCTATGCCAGCATAAATTTTACAGAACACATTAACACAAAAAAAAGGCTGATTACTCTCGTAACAGCCTTTTTTGCTTTGGTATTCTCTCGTGCTTGGTATTATTCTAGCTCAGCTATTTTAGCTTTAGCTGCTCTCATTTTATCAATGTCTTCAACACGTACATAGCAGTTTTTTAAGTACTGCATTGTGTTTTGTAAAGTAGCTTTAACATCGGGAGTAAGCGTTGTTAAATCTTCTCCAGCAAACGTTTCTATTTGTTCGAATATAACGATGGCTTTTCTAATGATATCTTTTGATCTCGCTTTTTCGGCTTTGTACTTGGTGTTGTTTTCAATGTCGGCAGCTTTTTTGTCGACATCAACACCATCTTTATAATACATAAGAGCGGCATCGTAACCATCAAGAAAATACTTGTTAGGATTCAAATCGAATGCTTTTACAAAGTTTTTTATTGTTTCTTCATTATCTCCTGCGGGTAAATACACCTCTTGTGCGACAAAATGATACAATGTAGCATTGTTAGGATCTTTGGCGATAGCTGCATCGAGGTACTTTTTAGCACCATCTTTATCACCCTTTTTAAGTAACACATCTACTTGGTACATCTTAAGATTAAGGCTATCTGGAAAAAGAGCAATTGCTTCGTTTAATACTTTCTCAGCTCCGTCTAAATCCTCCATATCACTCTTGAAAAGGATGTAAATATTTCTGTAAGTATTGAACAAATCAATTTTTGCATCAATAATCATTCTGTAATATTTTTCAGCTAAAGCATAATCTTTTAAACCAATGGCGCAATAAGCTCCCCATTCGATTGGAGGATAGTAACTACTTCCCGTTTTAGGGACTCCATTATAATCATATGCCTCAGTACATAAATTAAAGTACTTCAGCCCATCTGCAAATTGTTCTTTCTTATATGCAGCTTCACCTTTGGAGAAGAATTTGTTCCCACATTTAGCAAACCCTCCAGAAGACTCCTTTTTATAAATACCTTTGGTATCAAGATCTTTCAACATTTTGAACGCTTCAAAAGCTTTTTCTAATGCATCAGCATCTAAACTTTTGATGCTTTCTTTAGTAGATGATGCGATGATATAATACAGTTCTGAACAGTATTTCCACGTTTTAGCTTTTCCTTTAGACGTAGCGTTTTCCGTAGCCTTATCTATAGAAATTTTAGCCTTTTTATACTCTTTATGTCTAATGTAATTTGCTGCGCTTTGGACTTCCGAATTTTGACCAAACGCAGATCCAATTAAGCCGGTGAACGCTATTAATACTAATGCTTTTTTATACATGATGTTTTTAGTTATCGTTTTCAGTTTCCCCTCCTTCGCTAAAGCTTCGGAGGGCACGTCCCTCCTGTTTCTTCAGTATCAGCTTTGGAGGACACGTCTTCCTATTCTTCAGAATCAGCCTCTTCCGCGTCTTCTGCTTCGTCTTCTTCCTCCTCCGCTGAAGCTTCTGAGGACGCGTCGTCGTCGTCGTTGTTGGTATCTCCCTCAGCAATTTCTTTGCCACTTTCTTCAGAACCTTCTACAGCGTCCGTTACATCAGCGTTTTCTGCACCTTCTTCTGCTTCGGGTCTTTCTATAGGATTACCATCTTCGTCTAATTCTACGATGTCATCATCTTCCGAAACTTCAATTTTAGTAACTGCAGCAATGCTGTCGTCGCCTTTTAAATTGATTAACCTAACACCTTGAGTGGCTCTACCCATTTCTCTAAGTGTTTCAACAGCCATTCTGATTGCAATGCCCGATTTGTTGATGATCATTAAATCATCTGTATCAATCACATTTTTAATTGCAACTAAAGTTCCTGTTTTATCAGTAATATTTAGTGTTTTAACACCTTTACCACCTCTGTTGGTGATTCTGTAATCTTCTAAAGGCGATCTTTTACCATAACCTTTTTCGGAAACAACAAGCACGGATTGTTCTTTGTCTTCCATGCAAATCATACCAATTACTTCATCTTTATTGGTGTCTATTTTAATACCTCTAACTCCAGCAGCATTTCTGCCCATTGCTCTTACTTTCTCTTCAGGGAAACGAATTGCTCTACCAGACTTAATTGCCATTAGGATATCTGCCGAACCACTAGTTAATTTAGCTTCTAACAATTGATCGCCTTCTCTAATAGTAATTGCGTTGATACCGTTTGTTCTTGGACGAGAATAGGCAGCTAATGCCGTTTTCTTAATAACCCCTTTCTTGGTACACAATACAATGAAATTGTTGTTGATGTACTCTTCGTCTTTCAAATCTTTGGTGTTGATGAAAGCTTTCACTTTATCATCTGGCGGAATACTAATCAAGTTTTGAATTGGACGTCCTTTAGATGTTTTAGAACCTTCTGGCAATTCGTATACTCTTAACCAGAACAATTTACCTTGCTCTGTAAAGAACAACATGTAGTTGTGCATACTAGCAACGAATAGGTACTCTAAGAAATCTTCGTCTCTAGTAGTACTGGCTTTAGAGCCTTTTCCTCCCCTGCCCTGTACTTTGTATTCTGATAATGGAGTACGTTTAATGTATCCTTTATGCGAGATGGTAATAACTACATCTTTATCCGCTATAATGTCTTCAATTCTAAAGTCTTTAGCAGCATATTCAATAAGCGTTCTTCTTTCGTCCTGGTATTTCTCCTTAACCTCCACAAGGTCATCTTTAATCATCTGCATTCTGATGTCCTCGCTATCCAAGATGCCTTTTAACTTCTCTATTAAAGCCAAATACTCTTGATACTCTACTCTTAGCTTGTCTTGCTCTAGTCCGGTAAGAGATCTTAATCTCATATCAACTATTGCTCTGGACTGAATGTCGGACAGTTCGAAAGTTGACATTAAAGTTTCTCTAGCCAAATCTGGGCTTTTAGAAGATCTAATTATCTTGATTACTTCATCAATGTTATCACTTGCAATGATTAACCCTTCTAAGATGTGCGCTCTTTCTTCTGCTTTTCTTAATTCGTATTGGGTTCTTCTTACAATTACTTCATGACGGTGCTCTACGAAGTATCCAATGATTTCTTTTAGATTTAAAATCCGTGGGCGTTTTTTAACAAGTGCAATACTGTTTACACTAAAAGAAGATTCTAATGCAGTATACTTATACAATTTATTTAGAACAACGTTCGTAATTGCATTGGTTTTCAGCTCGTAAACGATTCTCATTCCGTTCCTATCCGACTCATCTCTGATATCTGAAATACCCTCAATTTTCTTCTCGTTAATTAAACCAGCCGTTTTAAGAATCATATCGGCTTTGTTAACCATATATGGAATCTCGGTAACGATAATTACTTCTCTACCGCTGTCTTTAACTTCAATATTGCTTTTACCTCTAATAACAATACGTCCTCTACCTGTTTCGAAAGCGTCTTTAACACCCTCGTAACCGTAAATTGTACCGCCTGTAGGAAAATCAGGAGCTTTAATGTGCTCCATTAATTCAGAGATCTCAATATCGTTGTTCTCTATATATGCAATGGTGCCATCTATAACCTCACCAATGTTATGCGGTGCCATGTTGGTAGCCATACCTACTGCAATACCAGAACCTCCATTTAACAATAGGTTAGGAATTCTTGTTGGTAATACGGTTGGCTCTTTTAAGGTATCATCAAAGTTGGAAGAGAAGTCAACAGTTTCTTTATCGATGTCTTGCAACATCTCCTCAGCAATTTTTCTAAGTCTTACCTCGGTATATCTCATCGCTGCTGGATTATCTCCATCAACAGACCCAAAGTTACCTTGTCCATCAACTAAAGGATATCTAAGCGACCAAGGTTGCGCCATTCTTACCATGGCGTCGTAAACAGAAGTATCACCATGTGGATGATACTTACCAAGTACCTCTCCTACAATTCTGGCAGATTTTTTATACGGACGATTTGACAGTACGCCCAAATCTAACATACCATATAATACCCTACGGTGCACAGGCTTTAATCCATCTCGAACATCTGGTAATGCACGTGATACAATTACCGACATCGAGTAATCGATGTACGAGGATTTCATTTCATCCTCAATATTTATCTGAATTATTTTTTCTCCATCTGCCATAATGACCTGTATTTAAGCGCTATAATTAGTTTTGCACCATTGTTGTATATCCTACCGAAAGTAGCATAATAGAAGTTGATTATAACCGTTTAAACAGAAGATATTACTAACAAAATTCTGTTAATAAAAACGGATTAATAAACCACTAATAGAGTGACGCTTTATTAAATTTGATTATAGTAATTATATGCCTTTTGATGTAACATCTAGAACAAATCTAAGTTAAACAGTATAGAGGCAATGTAAACCGAATAATAAGTATGGAAGCTAAATTTTCCCCCAGAGTAAAAGACGTAATAACTTTTAGTCGCGAAGAGGCTCTACGGCTCAATCACGACTATATTGGACCAGAGCATTTACTCCTTGGTATACTAAGAGAAGGCGAAGGTGTTGCAGTAAAAATAATGCAAACATTAGACGTCGATTTATTTGAACTTAGAAAGTATATAGAAAAAACAACAAGCAAGAAAGCCACTAATAAAAAATCGGCTGGCAATATCCCTTTAGTCAAACAAGCTGAAAAGGCTCTTAAAATCACCTATCTTGAAGCGAAGTTGTTTAAAAGCAACATGATTGGTACGGAGCATTTACTATTGGCTTTACTAAAGGATGATGATAACATTGCGACAAAGTCGCTAGAAAAATTTAATGTAACTTATATTGACGTGAAAGAAGAATTAGAACAAATCCTTTCGAACTTTGAACCAACAGCAGATTTCTCAGAAAGCCCTATTGATGGCGACGATGATGATGATGATGACGAGCCGGGCAATGAAGGAGGGCTAGGTGGAGATATCAAGAAATCTACAGATACCAAATCAAAAACACCAGTACTTGACAATTTCGGAAGAGATTTAACAAGAATGGCCGAGGAAGATCGATTAGATCCTGTAGTAGGTCGTGAGTTAGAAATTGAGCGAGTTTCTCAAATATTGAGTAGAAGAAAGAAAAACAACCCGATTCTTATTGGAGAGCCAGGTGTTGGTAAATCTGCCATTGCAGAAGGTTTAGCAATTAGAATTGTAGATAAAAAGGTATCCAGAATCTTATTCAACAAACGAATTGTAACATTAGACTTGGCTTCTTTGGTTGCTGGTACTAAATACAGAGGACAGTTTGAAGAAAGAATGAAGGCTGTGTTGAACGAATTAGAGAAAACACCAAATATCATCTTGTTTATTGATGAAATTCACACCATTGTTGGTGCTGGAGGTGCTTCGGGCTCATTAGATGCTTCTAACATGTTTAAGCCGGCTCTAGCGCGTGGCGAAGTGCAATGTATTGGTGCAACTACTTTAGATGAGTATAGACAGTATATAGAGAAGGATGGCGCTTTAGAAAGAAGATTCCAAAAGGTATTGATTGAACCTACTAACGAAGAAGAAACAATTACGATACTGGAACAAGTTAAAGGAAGGTACGAAGATCACCACAATGTTACTTATACTGATGATGCACTTAAAGCTTGCGTTGTGCTCACAACCAGGTATATAAGCGATAGGCATCATCCAGATAAAGCGATTGATGCTTTGGATGAAGCTGGCTCTAGAGTACATATAAAGAATATTGTAGTTCCGAAGAATGTAATTGAGATCGAAGAAAAGATCGAAAAGGTTAAAGAAGACAAGAACATGGTTGTTCGAAGTCAGAAGTACGAAGAGGCCGCCAAGTTAAGAGACAAAGAGCGTAACCTCCTTGAAGACCTTGAGGTAGCTAAGAAAAAATGGGAAGAAGAAACTAAAAATCACAGAGAAACAGTTAGTGCTGAAAATGTGGCTGAAGTAGTTGCCATGATTTCGGGTGTACCTGTTCAACGAATTGCTGAAAAAGAAGGTTCTCGTCTATCCAGGATGGGTGACGAAATAAAAGAACGCATTATTGGCCAGGACGACGCGGTAGAAAAAGTTGTTAAAGCTATTCAGCGGAATAGAGCTGGCCTTAAAGACCCGAACAAACCAATTGGAACGTTTATTTTCTTAGGCCCTACTGGTGTTGGCAAAACTCAATTGGCTAAAATATTATCGTCTAACTTATTTGATAGTGAAGATGCTTTAATTAGAATTGACATGAGCGAGTACATGGAGAAGTTCGCTATATCGAGATTGGTTGGAGCACCTCCGGGATATGTTGGCTATGAAGAAGGTGGACAGCTTACTGAGAAGGTAAGAAGAAAACCTTATTCGGTGATTTTGTTAGACGAAATTGAAAAAGCGCATCCAGATGTGTTCAATTTATTGTTACAGGTTTTGGATGATGGACAAATTACAGACAGTCTTGGTAGAAAGATTGACTTTAAGAATACCATTATTATAATGACTTCTAATATTGGTTCGAGAGAATTGAAAGATTTTGGTGAAGGTGTTGGTTTTAGCACTTCTGCTAAAAAGGAATCTTCTGACGATTACGCTAAAGGAGTAATTGAAAATTCGCTTAAAAAGTCGTTTGCACCAGAGTTCTTGAACAGAATTGATGATGTAATTGTGTTTAATAACCTTAAAATGGATGATATCCATAAAATTATAGATATCGAATTGAAAGGGTTGTATAAACGTTTGGAGAAATTGGGATACCTTATTAAGTTGACTGATGAAGCCAAAGACTTTATTGCTGATAAAGGATATGACGCACAATTTGGTGCAAGACCAATTAAGAGAGCAATTCAGAAATGCTTAGAAGATCCTTTAGCTGAGGAAATCATTAACGCTTCATTGAATGAAGGTGATAAGATTTCGGTAGGCCTGGATAAGAAGAAAGAAAAGATCGCTATAAAGATTACCAAGCCAAAAGCTAGTAAGGTAGATCAGGATACGAAGAAAGACGATAATGAAAAGGAGAGTTAAAGCTCTCCTTTAATATTCGATAAGATTTTGGCTGGATTCGGAAATGGAGAAAGGAAAATTGATAAAGCTTACTAAGCCTACCTTTTTAAGGCGTACCCGAAGATAAATACGATTGTGAAAAGGAGAGTTAACTACTCTCCTTTAAAATCTGGATTATCGTATTTGTCTAATAATTTATCACTAATCATAGTGTTAGAGAATCCTCCATCGTGAAATAAGTTTTGCATTGTAACCATTTTGGTTAAATCTGAAAACAATGTAACACAATAATCAGCACATGTTTCTGCTGGAGCATTTCCTAAAGGAGCAACATCATCTGCATAATAATAGAATTTGTGTAATCCTTTAACGCCCTCTCCTGCTGTTGTCATTGTTGGAGATTGAGATACAGAGTTAATTCTAGTTCCATTTTTGTTTCCGTACATATAACCGAAACTTCTAACAATAGATTCTAATGTAGATTTAGCTTCAGCCATATCCGAATATCCCGGTAGAATTCTTTGAGCAGCAATGTAAGACAATGTCAAAACTGAAGCGCAATCATTTAAAGCATCCTTCTTGTAACAAGTTTGAAGCGTTTTATGAAGCGATAAAGCTGAAATGTCGATTGTTTTTAAATAGAAATCGTAGTTCAAATCAGTATAAGCTCTTTGTTTTCTAACGTTTGGTGACATACCAATACAGTGCAGGATAAAATCTAACTTACCGCCTAAGATTTCTATAGACTGCTCAATTAGATTTTCAATATCTTCTACATTAGATGCATCTGCACCGATAACTGTAGAACCTGTTTTTTCGGCCAATTCATTAATGGCTCCCATTCGCAATGCTATTGGCGCATTGGTTAAAGTGAATGTTCCACCTTCTTCGTGAACCTTTTCAGCTACTTTCCATGCAATAGATTTTTGATCTAGTGCTCCAAAAATGATTCCTTTTTTCCCTTTTAATAAATCGTATGCCATGTTGTAGTTTTAATTTGCGCAAATATAAAAAATCGTTTTGTGTATTTAACACCATTTATGCATTTGCTATTAACATTGAATGTTTAATAATTCAACAGCCATCAGCACTTAATGTGCCAATTTTGTTATTCTGATGTATTTAGTAAAGCTTTTGCATTTTGAAGTGCAGCTTTAGAAAGTTCTGCTCCGCTCAACATTTTTGCTATCTCCTCTACCCTTTCGGTTTTGTTTAGCTTGCGAATGCTTGTATGCGTTGTTGTACCATCACTTTTTTTAGAAACAAAGAAGTGATTTCGGCCCTTGCTTGCAATTTGAGGTAGGTGCGTAATGCTTATTACTTGCATTGCATGAGACATGTTTGTCATTATTCTACCAACTTTATCTGCCACATCGCCAGAAACACCTGTATCTATTTCATCAAAAATAATGGTGGGCATAAACATTAACTCCGCAACAATAGATTTAATGGCGAGCATTAGCCTGGACAGTTCTCCGCCCGAAGCCACTTTATTGAGTTCTTTTGGTGTAGATCCTTTATTGGCAGAGAATAAAAACTGTACTTGATCTCTTCCGTTTTGGGTTAAATGATCTAATTCTGTGTGCTTGATTGTTAAATATGCATCGGGCATAGCCATTTGAGCAAGCAACTCATGAATCTTCTTTTCCATCTCTGGAATGATGGAAATTCTCTTTTGGGTAAGCGATTTCGCCAGTTTATCAATCTTGGTAAACGATTGCTCCAACTCTTCCTTAATAGCTATTATCTCGTTTTCTAAAGAAGAAATATTAATTAACCTGTCGCTTAAATCGTTTTTCAATAGGATCAATTCGTCAACAGATTCTTTGCGATGCTTGTGCAACAAACCATTAATCATATCGAGCCTATCCTGCATACCCTCCAACTTAGAACCGTCGTATTCGATATTGCCCGATAAGCTCTCTAATTCGCCAGCAATATCTTTTAACTCGATGTAGCTACTTTCTAACCTTGTTAATTGAGTTGCTACATCTGGGTGGTACTTTGAAATAGAACGAATGGCAGAATTAATTTGATTTAATATATTGAGCAAGTTATCCTCTCTATCTATCAAGCCTGCTACCGCACTTTCTAAATTGGCTTTAATCTCCTCGCTGTTACTTAATGTTGAAACATCTCGTTCCAAGTCGGCAAGTTCGTTTTCCTTAAGTGTAGCATCTTCCAATTCGTTAAACTGAAACTGAAAATAATCCAGATCGAGTTTCGATTTATTCTCTTGCTCTACTAAATCGTCGTGTTTCGTTTTAAGGTCTGTATAGACAGCATATTCCGTTTGGTACTTTTCTAATGTTTTTTGCTCTGTAGAAAACGCGTCGATTACACTCAATTGAATTTTGCTCGAACTCAAACTTCGCATTTCGTGTTGCGAATGAATATCTAATAAATGACTGCTTAGCTTTTTAAGTGTATCCAGTTTAACTGGCGTGTCGTTTATAAACGCCCTCGATTTACCAGCTGCATTAATTTCACGACGGATCGTTGTATTAACATCAAAGTCCAATTCTAACTTGTCGAAGAAATCATTCAACTTGTAATTACTGATCTCAAATAGTCCTTCAACAATACACTTGCTTTTTTTGTCTTGCAATACATTAACGTCGGCGCGTTGCCCAGCAAGCAAACCAAGTGCTCCTATAAGAATAGATTTACCAGCACCTGTTTCTCCAGTAATGATTGAAAGCCCTTCGCTTAAAGAGATTTCGAGCTCGTTGATGAGCGCATAGTTTTTAATTGATAATTGCTGTAGCATAACGGCAATTTACCAAAAAACACTATCGAGGTTTAAGAATCTTATTGTATTTACCAACATTCCCAGGGTTGATACCTGAGAGCAGTAATACGACTTCCTTCTTTTCGTCGTCGTATGCTTTAGAATATATGTTGACCAGCTCATCAACTTTGGCATCAAAAAACAATTGTATGTTGAATGTGTTGGGTTGGTAATTGTGGATTTTCTTTAGCAATTTTAAACTTTCATGTATAATGGCTCTGCCCTGTTCTACTTCTTCAAACATAATGTCTAAGCCTTTCATGTGGTAAGCGTAGTTACATTTTCGGATAGGAGAAAACAAGTCGTTTAGACCATTTTCGACCAGCCAATACCTGTTTTTTCTTCCTTCAAAAGCTTTCCATCCTTTCTCTTGAGCGTTTTGAGCGTAATTAACAATCTGCTGTGCTTTTTGAAAGTACTGCGTCCCTCCCATTAATTCATACGAGTCGTAATCAACGGCGAGTATAACGTAAGCGTAGTAAGCCAATACAGCGGATAGGTTGTCTCCAAAACTAGTCATGTTAAGTTCTATAGGATCGTACTCGAGGTAAGTAAAACTAAAATTGTTATCGAGGTGATTAAAGAGAACCGAACTGTAAGATGTTTTGTAAACAGGTCTTCTTGCCTGCACTTGAATAGTTGCTTTAAATCTATCACCGGATCTTTCCGTAACATTAATAAGTAAGCTACACTCTATTCTTTCTTCGTTTTTAAACTCGTCGTTGGTCCATTTGGTATTGTTCATAAACTCGTAAACCGCAGTTTGCAACGTTTTAAACACCCTTTTGTCTGTTCCTTGTACCTTGCCTGAAAACACTTGCACACGACAATTGAGCTCTTGCGAGAACAACTGAACTGATATGAAAAGAATCGAAAGTGTTAGGAGAATTCTCATTTTACAACAAGCTAATTACCTTTTTAATAATGTCTTTTGCCACTTCTAGCTTATGCTTTAACTTAAAAGAAGTAACGTTATTGCCTTTATCAATAATACTAATTTTATTTGTGAAGTGTTGAAAACCTGCTCCTTCATCATTCAGCGAGTTCAAAACAATAAAATCTAAATTTTTATTCTTTAGCTTTTTCTTAGCGTTGGCTTCTTCTTCATTCGTTTCTAGCGCAAAACCAACTAAAATCTGATCGTCGCTTTTTAGTTCACCAATCTTCTTAAGAATGTCACTGGTAGATTTAAGTGCAATGGAAGTTTTAGGATTTTCACCCTTCTTAATCTTTTGTTCGTGCTTAAATTCTGGTGTAAAATCTGCTACCGCTGCCGACATTATAATAATATCGTGATCCTTATAGCTATCCAAGCAGGCTTTGTACAAATCTTCTGCCGAAACAATGTTTTTTCTTACAATGCTTTCATCAACAATTTCTAAGTTGGTTGGGCCACATATCAAAGTAACATCTGCACCATACTTAGCCGCTTCGTTGGCAATAGAGAAACCCATTTTGCCCGAAGAATGATTGCCGATAAATCTAACTGGATCAATTGCCTCGTAAGTTGGCCCGGCCGTTACCATTACTTTCTTTCCTTTTAAAGGAAGGTTTTCTTTTAACTTATTGTTAATAAAAGCAATTATGTTTTCTGGCTCAGCCATTCGGCCCTCTCCTATTAAACCACTTGCCAATTCACCTTCTTTAGGCGGAATTAATTCGTGGCCATAGTCCATTAACTGCTCCATATTTTTAATGGTAGATGGATGTTGAAACATATCTAAATCCATAGCAGGCGCAAAATAGATTGGACACCTGGCAGATAAATAAGTTGCTAATAATAAATTATCGCAGATACCATTGGCCATTTTAGCCATCGTATTGGCCGTTAGAGGCGCTATAAGGATAAGATCGGCCCAAAGACCTAAATCTACATGACTGTTCCAATTATTACCGTTTTGAGTGGTAAATTCGATTAATACTGTATTGTTTGAAAGTGTAGATAAGGTAAGTGGTGTAATAAAGTGTTTGGCGTCGGGCGACATTACCACTTTTACATTGGCACCAAGATGCACCAATTTTCTGCACAGATACGCAGACTTATACGCTGCGATACTGCCAGTAATGCCTAATATAATATTCTTGTTTTTAAGCATTCGATATGTGTTTAGGAGTTACTCGTCTTTTTTAGAATCCTCTTCTATAGGAGCTTCGTCTTTTTTACGGATATAGATTTTATCCTCTAAGTACTCTTGTATAGCAATTAAAGTAGGCTTAGGAAGTCTTTCGTAAAATTTAGAGATTTCGATTTGCTCTCTGTTTTCAAATACTTCTTCTAAGTTATCAGAAGTAGTAGCAAATTCAGCTAGTTTACCGTTTAACTCATCTTTAATTTCAAGACCAATTTGGATAGAACGCTTGCTAATGATATTCAACGCTTGATAGATGTTTATGTCTTCACGCTCGAAATCTTGTATGTTTCTTGTGATGGTTGTTGTTTCAGCATTTGTTTTTTGGTACTTCATCCTTCTACTTTTTTGTTGAATTTAATAGTTCTTTTTCAGCTATTGCTTTCTTATATGTATTCTCCGCCGCCTTCAAATCTTTACTCTCAGGGAAATCATCAATAAAATCCTGATACGATTTAAGTGTTTGTTCAAGACGATCTGCTTTCTTGCTTCTTACACTATTTATCGCCAATTCGTAATTGGATTGCAAAATTAAGAATTTAATTTCCTCTTTATGCTTATTCTGAGGAAAATCTTTCATAACGTTCGAAAGAGCAATTGATGCCGCTTCGTACTGTCTTACGTGAAAATAGGTTTGTGCGTTCGCATAATCTTTTTCTAAGAGCTTCCCTCTTAACTCAATCATTAGGGCGTTACATCTAGGTATACTGTCGGAATTGGGATAGTCGTTTGCAAAAAGCTGTAATGCATCTAAAGCTTTAAAGGTTTGCGATTGATCGAGACTAAAAATAGGCGATTCTTCATAATAACAGTATGCATTCATAAAACTGCATTCCATTGCATGCTTACTTGTAGGGTATGTTTGCGCAAATTTCTTGAAATGATATGATGCATTACCCAAGTCGCCCATGTAATAACTAGCATATATAAAGTAGTAATATACATCGGCACCTTTTTTAGTTCCTTTAAATAATGGAACTAATTCTTCGAATAAAGGCCTTGCTCGTGTCCAATCACTATTCTCGTAATATTCTAATGCTTTTGTATACTTAAAATCCTTATCGGGACTTTTTAATACTTTTTGATATCCTCTGTTGCAAGAAGTTAGCACCAGCAGAACTACAAATAAATGATATAATCGTTTTATTAACATGGGGCAAAGATAGAATTTAGTATATAAATTAAGGGTTAGGTGTTAACAAAATATGGCATCCTTTAAAATAGTAGCTTGTCATATAATATTTATTGCTGTAATTTCGCGTTTGCAGAGTTTAACAATTAATAGGTCGAATTATTGTGGATATATTTAAGAAGATAGAAGATAATCGCGGTCCAATCGGGCAGCATGCAAAAGCATCTCATGGTTATTTTACGTTTCCAAAGCTGGAAGGTGAGATTTCTAACAAGATGATTTTTAGAGGGAAAGAGTGTTTAGTATGGAGTTTGAATAACTATTTGGGCTTGGCAAATCATCCAGAAGTTAGGAAAGCTGATACGGATGCAACTAAGGAGTTTGGCCTGGCCTACCCCATGGGTGCCAGGATGATGACTGGAAACAGTAATTACCACGAACAGTTAGAAAATGAACTTTCTGACTTTGTTTCGAAGGAGGATACTATTTTGGTAAACTATGGTTTCCAAGGAATGGTTTCTGCTATTGATTCGTTGGTAGGCAGACATGATGTTATAGTATATGATGCAGAATCGCATGCTTGTATTATTGACGGAGCTAGATTACATGCTGGTAAAAGGTTTGTATTTCCGCATAACGACATGGCGAAATTTCAGGTTCAACTACAAAGAGCCGAAAGATTAACCAGAGAATCTGGTGGTGGTATTTTAGTTATTACCGAAGGTGTGTTTGGCATGTCGGGCGATCAAGGCAAATTAAAAGAGATTGTAGATTTTAAAAAGAAATACAAGTTTAGATTGTTTGTTGATGATGCTCACGGAATTGGCACAATGGGTAAAACTGGTGCTGGCACTGGAGAAGAGCAAGGTGTACAAGACGGAATTGACGTTTACTTCGGAACTTTTGCTAAGGCGTTTGCTACGATAGGTGCATTTATTTCTGCTGATGAGCAAATAATCGAATTTTTGAGATATAATATGAGATCTCAAGTATTTGCTAAGTCTTTACCAATGCCTTTGGTTATTGGAGCTCTTAAGAGATTAGAATTAATGCGTGCTCACCCAGAGTATAAAGAACAACTTTGGACTATCACTAACAGACTGCAAGCAGGTCTTAAAGGTGCAGGGTTTAATTTAGGCGCTACTAATACACCTGTTACTCCGGTTATTTTAACAGGTACTTTAGGAGAAGCAACCGGTATTACTATTGATTTGAGAGAAAACTATAATATTTTCTGTTCAATTGTTGTGTATCCAGTAATTCCGAAGGGAATGATTATTCTTAGGTTGATTCCTACGGCTGTTCATACAATTGAAGATGTAGATTACACGATTGAAACGTTTAAGAAAATTAAAACGAAGCTTCAAGCAGGAGAATATAACTCTGAAGATGTAGTTGAGACGGTATCGTAGATAATACTGCAATCAAATAATATTAAAATCCAGTGTTAGTTTAGCACTGGATTTTCTTGTCTCTCCCTCCTGTTCCATTCTTAGAGCTACCGTGTATACAAACAGTACAACCCGCCCGGCACACACCGCATGAGCCTCCCAATGTCCGTCTTCCTCGTGATTTCGCTCTTACGAAATACACGGGGATCTCTACGTCATGCTAAACTTACCCGAATGCATAGTTGAGTAAGGAAACGGTGTGGTTCTTATTGTCATTGTCTTCATGCCAGACGGGCATTTACTTTTTTTTCTTGGCAAAAAAAAGTAAACAAAAAAAACCAAGGCTTCTGAATAATTCAGATAAAACTACAGCTTGATTTATTCCACGCATACCAAGCCGCTCCTTTTTCTTTTCAAGAAGAAATCAACTTGTGGAATGCTTACTAGATCTGCCAAGAGGCGGGAAAACGCAAAAAAATTAAGCCTTGTTTTATGGCTGAATTCTTCAAAGGCCAACCAAGAATTGAGCATCGTTCTTTTTTTGAAGAGCAATAAGCATTATGCCGCTAAGCCAAGCAATGGCCATCTCAAGAGGGGAAGATTCGTTAATTTAATTTGAAGTAGAATTGTTAGAACAAAAAAATCCTCGTGAAGCCAATAGGTATCACGAGGATTAAATCTTTATTAAAATAGAATCTTAGATTCCAGATTGTTTAAGCAATTCGATTTCTGCTTCTAGTGCTTTGTACGTTTCCAAAGTAACAGGAATCATAGGCAATCTGCTGTTATCAGGCATAATTCCTAAAATATTTAAGCAGGCTTTAATTCCTGAAGGACTCCCCTCTCTGAAAAGCAAATCTGTAATGTGCATTAGCGAGATACAAATGTGTCGAGCTCTTTCTACATTACCAGCTAAGAACGATTTTTGCATTTCTACAACCTCAGCAGGGAAAGCATTGGACAATACAGAGATTACACCAGCAGCTCCCATAGATAGGAATGGTAAAATCATATGATCATCACCAGAAACCACGATAAAGTCTTCTCTTTTGTACTTTAAAATTGCAGCACATTGCGATCCATCTGGGTTAGCTTCTTTAATACCAATAACACTAGGAATTTCTTTCGAAATTTTAATGGTAGTTTCTCTTTCCATGTTTACACCTGTTCTGCTTGGAACGTTGTAAATCATCATTGGAATGTCGGTAACCGAAGCCAATGCTTGGTAATGTAAAAAGATTCCTTCCTGACGTGGTTTGTTGTAATAAGGACAAATAGATAAGAAAGCATCAATACCCGTAAAATCATAATTCTCAATGTCTTTTGCAACACTGTGTGTACTGTTACCACCAATACCTACCATAATTGGCACTGCACCATTTGCGGTATCTAAAATTACCTTTACAATATCCTGTTTTTCTTCCTTAGTTAAAGAATAAGTTTCTCCCGTTGTTCCTAATGGAACAATATAATCTACACCATTGCTTATTAAATGTTTAGTTAAATTCTCTAATCCGTTCAAATCCACCTTGTTATCATCTGTGTATGGAGTGGCTATCGCAACGCCTGTTCCATGAAATTTAGAACTCATTCTTTTCGTTTATTAGTTTTATATAATGCTTCACTTGAATAATTAAATATTCAATCGTCTTCTTCTTAGATATGTCAATTAACATATCGTAATCTTTCGTTTCACCCTCTTCTTTCATTCCAACTTTGAATCTAGATCTAGAAAGCGTACAAATATAGTTCAAAGGATAGGAATATTCGATTGTCAAATCAATCAAAATGTCAAATTCTTGATCAATAAAATTTATGACTTCCGTTCCTTCTGGTTTTTGAAACCAATTGAGGTCTGCAATACTAAAATATCTATACTGTAACTTGGTTGTGAGGAGTTGATTTGGGTCCTTACTATTGATGTATCCCAAGGATACTACATTCTTTTGAGCCTCTTTAAAATAATGAATTAAATCTTTAACCTTTGCGTAATTGCTTCGGTTGGTGGCGTCGTAAATAACGCCAATAGATCTAGCTTGATTGAGACTAATGTAGCCTCTATTTCTATCAGAAACTTTCTTTAATTTCTGCTTGAGATAATATTTACCGATGAACAGTTTAAATCCGTTAAACATCCTTGCTCACTAACTTTAAAAAATCGTCTTCCGAAAATAATTCTATTCCTAGTTTTTCGGCTTTCGCCAACTTGCTTGGCCCCATATTCTCTCCTGCTACAACAAAACTAGTGTTTTTAGATACTGATGAAGTGTTTTTTCCACCGTTATCTTCTATTAAAGTTTTAATATCGTCTCTCGACATTTTACTAAACACACCTGATACTACTATCGATTTCCCCTCTAATAAATTGGTTCGTTTAGATGCGTCTTCCTCAGATACGGCAAATGTAAGTCCCTTCTGTTTAAGAAATTCAATTCTATCTAAGTTATCTGGGGTGTCAAAATAGTTAACCAAGCTTTCGGCAATTCTATCCCCTATCTCGTCAACTCCAATTAAGTCCTCGAACGAAGCATTCATTAGGTTATCTATATTGGTAAAATAGCGAGCTAGTTTTTTTGCCACAGTTGCACCAACAAACCGAATACCTAGGCCAAACAGTAATCTATCGAAAGGCTTGTCCTTCGAAGCCTCCAATCCTTTTAGCAAGTTATCTACCGATTTTTCTGCCATTCTTTCCAAAGGCAGCAACTGTTCCTTCTCTAAACTATAAAGGTGAGATACATCAGAAATTAAACCTTCTTTAAAAAGCAATTCTAAAGTTTCGCCACCCAAGCCATCAATATCCATTGCTTTTCGACTGATGTAATGTTCCATTTTGCCTAATATTTGAGCTTGGCAACTAAATTCGTTCGGGCAATAATGATTGGCTTCATCTCCACTCCTAGTCAGCTCTGTACCACAATCCGGACAATTGGTAGCGTACACAAAAGGTACTGAGAACATATCTCGTGCACTCACATCAACGTCAACAATTTTAGGAATTATTTCACCACCTTTTTCAACAAACACCGTATCGTTAATTCTAATATCGAGCAACGCAATTTGATCTGCATTGTGCAGTGACGCCCGTTTAACCGTAGTGCCCGCTAAAAAAACAGACTGCAAGTTGGCTACGGGCGTAATAGCACCCGTACGGCCTACCTGGTAAACAACATCAAGTAGTTTAGTAGAAACCTTTTCGGCCTTAAACTTGTAAGAAATGGCCCAACGTGGAGATTTGGTTGTATTTCCTAAAACCAATTGTTGCTGATGCGAATTCACTTTAATAACAATGCCATCAATATCAAAAGGTAATTTTTTTCTTTCGGTATCCCAATAATCAATAAACTCCATGATCTCATCAACTGTAGAACACTTGATGATAAACTTCTTCTTTGGATCAGATACTTTAAATCCCCATTTAGCAGCTTGAACAATGTTTTTGTAATTAGTTGCAATATTCAAATCGTCGCCCATAATTGCATATAAATAGCAATCTAAATCGCGTTTGGCTACAATACTCGAGTCCTGCATTTTTAAAGTTCCTGAAGCAACGTTTCTTGGGTTGGCATATACTTCTTCTTCGGCTGCTCGACGTTCTTCATTAATTTGCTCGAAGGTAGAATGCTTCATTAACACCTCGCCCCTAATTTCGAACTTAGCTGGGTAATCGCCTTTTAATTGCAACGGAATAACTTTTATCGTTCTAGCGTTAACTGTTACATCGTCGCCTTCAACACCATTCCCTCTAGTAACAGCTCTCATCAGTTCACCTTTTTCGTACGACAAACTTATTGCTACACCGTCATATTTTAATTCTACTGTGTATTCAATTTCGCCAGCAAGTTGTTTTTTTACTCTGGTTTCAAAATCAATAATCTCTTCTTTAGAATAGGTGTTGCCCAACGACAGCATTGGATATTTGTGCTTAATGGTGGGGAAATCTTTTGTGATGGCTCCACCCACTCTTTTGGTTGGAGAGTTATCAGAAGCCAAATCGGGATGTTCTGTTTCTAAACCTTCTAATTCTTTTAACAATTGATCGAAATCGAAATCGGAAATTTTAGGATTAGAAAGAATGTAATAATCGTGGTTATGACCATTTAATTCTGTAGTAAGTTCTGCAATCCGAAGTGTAGCGGTATTCTTATCCATTTATTTTGAGCATCTAATAAACCTGTCTTTGTTGTTTAGGTCTTTAATTATTTCTATAGAACTGTATGAATGATTGGTGGAGATGTAAGTTTTTAACTCTTCTCCTTTCGATTCATTTATTTCTAAATAAACTTCACCTTTTTCTGTTAAATGAAGTTCTGCAAATTTAAAAATTGCTTCATAAAAAATAAGAGGTTCCTCATCATTTACAAACAATGCTGAATGTGGCTCAAAATCGAGCACATTATCGTGCATTAATTCCTTTTCCGAATTGAGCACATAAGGTGGGTTGCTTACAATTACATCAAAAAGCTCCATTTGATTTTCGTTTTGTTTTTTGAGGATGTCAAACAATTCAAATCTAACATTTACTTTATTTAATTGAGCATTGGCTCTAGCAACTTCTAAAGCCGGTTCCGAAAAATCGTAAGCCGTTAAAGTCGCATCCTTTATTTCCTGTTTCAATGCTATTGCTATAGCACCACTTCCTGTACCAATATCCAAAATTCGAGGAGCATTCAAATTGTTGTTTTGAATAATCATCTGAACAAGTTCCTCTGTTTCTTGTCGCGGGATTAGTACACCTTTATCAACAATAATTAGCGCATTGTAAAAAGATGTATCTCCCAATATATATTGAATAGGTTCCTGATTAATCAGTCGATCTAATGCAACAGAAAACAACGCTTCCTGCTCCTTGTTTACTGCCACATCCAACTTGCTATGAATCATTAAACTGGTTGCATTAAGAAACTTTTCTGCGCATCTTTCGAACATCGAATTAATCTCATTAGCAGGATAATACACCGCTAAGTGTTCTTGATAAGAACACGATAAGATTTTGAGTGTAGTTTGTTTAGCAGATTCCAAGTTGAATAGATGTAAAAAATGTAATTTTGAAATGTATGAATAATATTGAAATCTACATGCAAAGATGCCTTGAATTGGCAAAAAATGGTTTGGGCAACGTTTCACCAAATCCATTAGTAGGTTGCGTAATTGTGCACAACAAGCAAATTATAGGCGAAGGATATCACCGCCAATATGGTGAAACACACGCTGAAGTAAATGCCATTAATTCGGTAAAAGACAAATCGTTATTGCCCGATGCCGAAATTTACATCAATTTAGAACCTTGCTCTCATTACGGAAAAACACCGCCTTGTTGCGATTTAATTATCGAACATGGCATTAAAAAGGTATTTATTGGTTCCAACGATTCTTCTCAGGAAGTGTCAGGAAAAGGTATTGAGAAACTAATTGCAGCCGGGCACAATATTAAAACTGGTGTTTTGCATGAAGAGGCCATCGGAATTAACAGGAGGTTTTACACCTATCACAAACACCGTAGACCTTATATAATTTTAAAATGGGCCAAAACATTGGATGGTTTCATTGATAAAATTAGAGATTACGAAAACGAAAAGGCAGCTCGAATTAGCAACGAAATATCGAGAAGTTTGGTGCACAAATGGAGAAGTGAGGAAGATGCTATTATTGTTGGCACCAACACGGCAGTGCGCGATAACCCGCAATTAAATGTAAGGGATTGGTCGGGTAAAAACCCGTTGAGAATTGTATTAGACAGAGACCTTCGTCTCCCCGATTCGCTAAGAGTTTTTAAAGATGGGCAGTCGACTGTTGTATACACAGCTCAAGAAAAAACAGATACCGACGACATTGAATATGCCAAGATTAATTTTGATGAACATCTTGTAAAAAATATTATAGCCGATTTATACAACAGAAATATTCAATCGGTAATAGTTGAAGGTGGCAAAATGCTACTGGATGCTTTTATAGACAGTAATATGTGGGACGAAGCGAGGGTATTGGTTGGCAACAATACTTTTGGCGATGGCATCCCTACTCCCGTTATTAAACTCCCTACGGTTTGTATTGAAGATATAGACGATAACAAACTACTGACTTACCGAAACTCTACCACGTAAAATGGAATTACTGAAACAATTATTAGAAGTTCGCTCTCCATCGGGCGAAGAAGATGCTATGACCGATTTTCTTCTCGATTACATCAATAAAAACAAAACGAATTGGAAAACACAGCCTGTTGCCATTAGTAATGATCAAACTGGTGATAGTATTTTGTTAATTTTCGGAAGAGAACCGCAAGTCTCCTTGTATGCTCATATAGATACTACAGGCTTTACAGTTGGATATAATACCGGTTTAGTTAGAATTGGCGGTGCGGATGGCGAAGATGGTGATGTACTAATTGGCAAAGACAGCAAAGGAGAAATTGAATGCACTTTAAAAATTGAGGCCGACGAACATGGCCGCAAAACATTGAACTACGATTTTTTGAGAGAAATTGACAGAGGCACAAGTTTAACTTTTAAGCCAAACTATGTAGAAGATGGCGACTACATAGAAAGCCCTTATTTGGATAATCGAATTGGAATTTGGAATGCCTTAAAAGTGGCGGAAACATTAGAATCTGGTGTTATAGTATTCTCTTGTGGTGAAGAAACTGATGGAGGAAGCGTAGCAAACTTAGCCCGAATTTTGTTTGCCAAAACACGAATGATTAAAGCCTTAATCTCTGATATTACATGGGTAACAGATGGCATTAAGCATGGCGATGGTGTTGCTATTTCTATGCGAGATAGCTGTGTTCCTAAAAGATCGTTTATAAATAAGGCTATTTATTATGCTAAAAAAAATGACATTAAATTTCAATTAGAAGTTGAAGATGCTGGCGGAAGCGATGGAAGTGTATTACAAAATAGCGCTTTGCCTATAGAATGGTGCTTTATTGGAGCTCCTATAGATAAGTGCCATACTGCCAAAGAACGGGTACATAAGGAAGACATGGCATCTATGCAAGCAATATATGAGGTATTAATGCCGCTAATGTGATATCTTTAAATTGATTTGATCTACTAACCTAAAAAGCAAGATTAAAATGAAGAATGCTCGCACCCTATTCGCAATTTTACTTTTAATGTTTTGTTTAACCACTTCTTGTACCAAGGAAGGAACTGGTGGTAATAGCAACGTTTCTGGTGTTGTTGTTCATCATACCGAATTAATTACCGATGCTACTGTTTATATTAAATATGGAGCAACTGAATTCCCTGGTTCTTCTCCCGATGATTATGACGATTACATAGTTGTAGATACCGCTACCGCTTTTTATGAGTTTAAGGAGCTGAAAAAGGGCACGTATTATCTTTGGGGATCGGGCTACGATCCAAGCGGTGATTACGATGTAACGGCAGGCTTTAGAATATCGCTTGAGAAAAATGCTGATAAAGTAATAAACATCCCAGTTGTAGAATAAAGGAATAATGATTGGTAAAATCGGCAGATATTTATTTTTCGCAATCCTTACCGTTTTTATAGGATGCATTAAAGACCCTGAGGTTTCGTTAACTACAATAACTGGAGATTTTGGTGGCTACCCCGAAGAGATTGCCAAAATACTAATTGATAATTGTGCAACGTCTGGTTGCCACAATACCGCAAGCAAGGAAGCCGCTTCTGGTTTATCTTTCCAAACTTGGGACGCTATGTTTGAGGGTTCTCGAAACAATTCGGCTGTTATACCTTACCGGCCAGACGAAAGTTTTATGTTGTTTTTTATTAATAATGGTTACGATATAAATGTACCACCAAGTGGCGATTCGTTGATTCAAATTGCCCCGTTAATGCCGTACGACAACGATCCGTTAACAGAGCAGCAGGTAAATACATTAATTGAATGGATTAACAACGGTGCACCAAATGCAGCTGGCGAAGTAAAGTTTGCAGATGATCCAAACAGATCTAAAATTTATGTTGCTAACCAAGGAAAAGATAACATCGCTGTAATTGACGCTGAATCGAGATTAATAATGAGGTATTTTGATGTGGGTGCAAAAAACTTTTTCAATTCACCTCACCACATTAAAGTATCAAACGACGACTATTTGTATGCCTGTTATTATAGTGGCAGATCGTTTCAAAAGTTTGATACTAGAGACGATAGTTTTGCAAGCGAAGCAGACGTTGGCTTAGGAAGCTGGAATACGTTTGTGATTTCGGAAGATGCGAAAACAGCTTATCTAATTCATTGGTTTATTGAAGGCGCAATTGTTGTGGTAGATTTAGAAACCATGACTGAAATTACAAGATATACTGGCAGAGGATTGTTTGAATGGCCTCACGGTTGCGCATTAAAAAATGATAGTACACTATATGTTACTGCTCAATACGGAAACTTTATTTACAAACTAGACGTGTCGGACGTGATGGCTCCCAAAATTGAAGAAATTACCATGACTACAGGCGCCAAACCTAGCGTAATGTCTGTAAACGATCCACATGAAATAAGATTTAGTCCAGACAAAAGCGAATACGCCATAACATGCCAAAAATCAAACGACGTTCGTTTTTTCCAATCTAGCAACGATAGTTTAATTGCAGTTGTATCAACAGGCAATCTTCCCTTGGAACTAGAATATTCAACCAGTTCAAATTATTTATTTGTTACCTGTATGGAGGATGAAGCTTCGTTTCCAGGCAAAGTAGGTTCAGTTCATATTATAGATTATGTAAACCATACTTTGGAAAAAGTAATTTACACAGGCTATCAGCCCCATGGATTGGTAATAGACGATAAAAAGCATGAGGTGTGGATTGCAAACAGGAATGTAAGTACCGATGGCCCTGCCCCGCACCACTCTACTAGCGATAATGCTAGAAACGGCTACCTCACGATAATAGATCTGAATACGTTAGAATTAATTCCTCATTATCGAACTGAAGTTTCGGTAGACCCTTACACGATTACAATCAGAAACTAAAAAAGATGCTTAACTTGAATTCTATGAAACTTCTATTACAAATTGTATCGCTTTTACTTCTCAGTAATATTTCCTTAGGTCAGGTTAGATATGATTCGATACCTGTTAAGGAAAATGGAGTACTGTTAACAAACCCTTGGGCTGGAGGATTAAATTTTTGTCAGTTTTCTGCTGCAGATCTTAATAATGATGGCCTGTTAGATTTGGTAGTTATCGACAACAGCTCTATTAAAATAAGCACATTTATTAATGGAGGCACACTCGATTCGGTTGACTATACCTACGCTAATGAATACAGATCAATATTTCCGGTAGCCGAAGAGTTTGTTCGTTTAATAGATTATGACAAAGATGGAATCAGCGATTTATTTATGTCGCACGGTTATATAATTACTGTTTATAAAGGCTATTATGATGGTGATACACTTCGGTTTGCTCTTGCTAAAGACAGCTTAATGAATACCACTAATGGGTCGACACCAATTTATGTAGGTGCGTTAGATGTACCAGATATTGTAGATGTAAATAATGATGGAGATTAGATATAATCTCCTACGATCAATTGTTAAGCCAGGTGGCCTATTACGAAAATCAATCGATGGAACTATATGGCCATGCCGATTCCTTGGTATTCGATAAAAACGCTGGTTGTTGGGGTTATTTTACCGAAACGTTTTATTACAACAATGTGATTTTACAAGATTGTCCTAAGAGTATACAGCAGCACTCTGGTGGTAACTCTTCATTATTAGCTATAGATATGGATGGCGACGATGATTTAGAATTGATTGTGGGTAATCATGTATTTAAAAACATGGTTTTACTTACCAATACAACTGTTGGTGTAGAGGCCGATTTCACTTTGCAAGACACGGCATTTCCGTCTAACACAACACCTATAAACCTGCCTTACTTTCCTGCTGCCTCTTATTTAGATCTTAATAATGATGGCGTTAAAGATTTGGTAGTTTCATCTCACAATCGGTTTTATAGCGATAACAAATATGGAATCCATTACTACCAGAATAATGGAGAAAACAATATGCCCGTTTTCGAATACGTGCAAAATGATTTAATTCAAGATCAGATGATAGATGTTGGCTATGCTGCTTATCCTGTTTTTTTCGATTACAACAATGATAGTCTCTTAGATCTTGTAATTGGAAATTATGGAACACTGTCGCATCCCGATTCTGTAAATTTCGAATCGAGTTTAACCTTGTACGAAAACTACGGCAACGAATTTCAACCTAAGTACAAGCTCATTACCGAAGACTATTCGAACCTGTTGCATCTAGATTATATAGGTCTAATTCCAACCTTTGGCGACTTAGATGGAGATGGCGATAAAGATCTTTTAATGGGCAATAAAGATGGTGATTTGCTTTATTACGAAAACACTTCTGTTTACCCTGCTCCTGCTTATTTTGAGTTTGTAGAAAAGAATTATCAAAATATTCAGGTTCAAAAGCATTCGGCTCCGCAATTATTTGATGTAGATAGAGATGGAAGACTTGACTTACTGGTTGGCGAACTGTTTGGAACCATCGCTTACTATAGGGATACTAAAACTACTGGCGCACCTTCTTTCGAATTGGTAACATCTAAACTTGGTAACGTTAAGGTTAATACACCTCCCAACTTATCAGGTTTTAGCGTTCCGAGAATGTTTGAGGAAAACGGAGAGTATAAGTTATTAGTTGGTGCAGAAAATGGTGCCGTTAGGTTTTACAGACATATTGATGGCAACCTTGATGGTAACTTTATTGTTAATACAAATAATTTAACTGGAATTTATGAAGGTGAAAGAAGTGGCGTAGCAATTGCCGATATAAATAACGATTCTTATTTAGATATAATAATTGGCAATGCCGGTGGTGGGTTGGCCTTCTATAAAGGGCAAGATACTACTGTTGGTGTATTGGAAATTAAAACGAATAGTATTCTCGTAAATGTTTATCCAAATCCTACAAGCGGCATTGTTAATATAGAGTTTAACGAAGTTTTAAAAGGACGTATAAATGTGAGTGTTTACAATGTTATGGGCGAAATAATTTTTAGTGATCGGATTAAAAATAAACGTGGCACAACCATCGATTTATCTGCCCATAGCAATGGAGTTTATTATTTAAAAATAACCAACGGAGTACTATCGGCTTCCAGAAAAGTAATATTGGTTAAATAGCAAGTAGCGCACTTCAAAGCGCTTAAAGGGAACGAGTTATCCCTCCTCCTTTTTTATTTCGTCTACCCTAGCCTGCTCTGGTCCTTCTTTACATCTTAAGACCGTTGCAAGTAGTATATTTCAATAATTTCGGGCAAATGATCGCTAAGAAAATCTTGAATAAATTTTCTCATTTCCCCGAAATCACTGTGGATAGTGATCGTTTTTTAAGATTTTTATTAGAAACTGGCATCATGGGTAAGGTGGAAAGCAGTGATGAAAGACAGCTTTACAACAGTTTTGGGAATTAGATTAACACCGAGTTTGAATATACTTTATCTCGAAAGCTAGATTTTAATAGCGTGGATAAATTGGCGGTGCATCCTATATTTATTGCCAAACTGGGGTGTGGAAACATTCAAGACATTGGGAAATACATGGGCGTTTATCCTAAAGGTTGCGACATGGCTTTTGATTGATAAAAGTTCAAAAGAAAATTATATCCCTAAATTATCTAACCTCATAGTTACTAGTTTTGTGCTATCTGTGATTTTGAATTGATTGGTTATACGACAATTAATCGTTCAACTTTGGTAATATTTAAATTGTAATTCTCATCTGATGAAACAATCTCAAGCGCTCGAAATATTAAAATCTGGAGAAAACGTATTTCTCACGGGCTCTGCTGGTACGGGTAAAACTTACGTACTCAATCAATACATTAAATATTTAAAATCGCGCAATGTTCCTGTAGCAGTCACGGCATCAACGGGCATAGCAGCTACCCATATGAACGGTATGACCATACATGCTTGGAGTGGAATGGGTGTGAAAAACAGCATTGGCAAAAGTGATTTAAAGGCTATGAGAGGCAAGAAGTACCTTACCGATCATCTTCAAAATTCTCAAGTACTCATCATCGACGAAATTTCTATGCTTCACCTAAATCAGTTGAACATAGTTAACATTATTCTTCAATCATTCAAAGAAAACGAAGATGCTTTTGGCAACATTCAGGTTGTTTTTGCTGGCGACTTTTTTCAGCTGCCACCAATAGGCAATGAACCCAATAGTAAAAAGTTTGCGTTTATGTCGCCTGCGTGGTTGGCAGCTAATCCGAAGATTTGTTACTTAAACGAACAGTTCCGTCAAGACGACAACGACTTGAACAATATTCTAAATGAGATTAGAACGGGGGAGGTTACAGAGAAATCGAGGGAATTATTATCGGCTACTCAAAATACAGAATTGAAGAGTGCAGGTGTTTTAACAAAACTGTACACGCATAACTATGATGTAGATAGAATCAATTTCGAAGCGTTGCATTCGTTATCAGGAGCTGCTAAATTGTTTAAAGCATCTACCAAAGGCAATGAGAAAATCTTAGCATCATTTAAAAAATCGGTTCAAGCAGCCGAATCCATTTCGTTAAAGATAGGAGCAAAGGTGATGTTTGTAAAAAACAATCCAGAGCGAGGCTACATCAATGGTTCGTTGGGCGAAGTGACTAAATTTTCGGAAGCAGGTTTGCCCGTTGTTAAATTACTAACGGGAAAAAGCATAACAACCGAGAAAGAAATTTGGTCGGTAGACAACGACAAAGGAAAGTCGCTAGCCACTTATTCTCAAATCCCATTGCGATTGGCTTGGGCCATTACGGTGCATAAAAGCCAGGGCATGACATTAGACGCAGCAGAAATTGACTTGAGTAAAACATTTGAAAAAGGCCAGGGCTATGTGGCATTGTCGAGATTAAAGAACCTGAAAAACTTACGTCTTTTAGGGTTCAACACAACCGCAATTTCAATAGATGGTTTGGCACTTAAAGCCGACATCCGATTCCAAGAACTTTCGGAAGAAGCGGTAGCTCACTTTACGGATGATGAGCTGGATGGCAGGGCTAAAAGTTTTATCGAATTCTGCGGCGGACTTACCGACGAAAAAGAAATTGAGAAACTGGCCAAGAAACAAAAGGCCAAAGCATCTAAAAAATCGACATACGAACTAACCAAAGAGTTGATTATTCAAGGGATGAGCTTAATTGATATTGGGCATGAAAGAGGCATTACTGAGGGAACGATTATCGGTCACATCACTAAACTTAAAAGCAAAGACGACAGTTTAGACATAGAAATCTACAAACCTTCTTCGGTAGATTTAATGATGATAGAAGCAGCCTACGATGAGTTAAAAAAAGATTTAGGCAAAGAAGAAGAAGTTAAACTCACTCCACTTTTTAAAGCGTTAAAGGGTAATTATTCATTCGACGAAATACGGTTGGCTCAGTTGTTTTTGTAACCTTTAAATATTGAGTAGCCTTTTATTTTACCAAATATTCGATGTGCGTCTTTCGTAATTGAATAAAACAGCTATATATCCATAAAACAAAGTAACTAAAACCGTCGTTACTCGAACTCTAAAACTTTCAATATGTATAAAATATTAGTAATCTTTATTCTTTGTTTAACATCTAGTTTTATTCAAGCGCAAGACACTACAGAGATATCTGCTCCTCAAAAAAATGTACTTAGTATAAATCCTGCTTGGATTTTTAACATTGGAAAAATTGCTATTCCTTGGCAGCGCATGGTCAGTTCCATCGTTTATAAAAGAAGGATCGGTAATAAGTATTTGAGGGCTTTGGGGGACTTTCAAAGCGATGGTATGAGCACAAGACCAATTTCTGTTTGGCAAGTCAACGATTCTACCATTGTATTGAATAACTCATGTTACGCAGTTATAAATGATAAATTTCCATATGGATGTTGAAAACTTATTGCAGATTTATTAGAAGGGCTTAATGGCCAGTTCTTTTCAGGTAACGTGTACAGGGTTATCAGATATTACAGACAATGTAATAAGTCATGATAAATTCACTCGACTCTTATCTAGTGGTTTTGTGAATGAGAAGCATGAGTGGAAACAGGCCAAAG
>JABSPQ010000393.1 GCA_013214205.1 Flavobacteriales bacterium | reverse complement strand
TAGCAAGATATAAAGGAATAGAAAAAATACACTCTCAAAATTTGATGGAAGCTATATGCTACAATTTATATAGAAGTACAGGGATACTTGCGTCTAATTGAGGAATCTAACAAGAAAATAGCGAAATAAATGGCATTATGCTCAAATATTAACAGCTTAAAAGATCAATATTGAGCAATATTTTCAATAAATAAGTCTATAATTCATTTGTTAGGCTTTTGCAACGGTCTTAGAAAGAGCTAAGAAGGCGGATTTCAATAAAAGAGCCCTTGGTCTTTTGAACCAAGGGCTTTTTTAAAAAGTTTTGTTATCGCTTATAAAGCTACTTCCTCAACAAAAGCTTTAATAGATAATAAAGTGTTTGCTGGTGTAGTGTTAGCCGTAAGGGTAACAGTTTTAGCTTGACTTCCTTTTTGAGTACCAGGCTTGTAGCTTACTTCTATTATTCCTGTTTCTCCTGGAGCAATTGGCTCTTTAGGATACTTAGGAACAGTACAACCGCAGGATCCTTTAGCGTTTGTAATAATCAAAGGTTCGTCGCCTGTGTTTGTAAAGGTAAACACGTGTTCGTTATCTGTAGTGTTTTGCTTAACATTACCGAAGTCATATTCCATTTCCTCGAATTCAATAACCGTTTTAGGCGTATTGTCTATAATTGGAGCCGGAGCAGGTGGCTGCGTTATGCTAGGATTTGCACTTAAACTTGGTGCCGTAAAATCTGCACCAGATGTAATTACAGCGCTATCTTCAACACCTTTTCCTTGCATTAGTACTTGCATTAATAATAATAACGTGATTGCGCCTAAAAGACCCAATTTGATGTTTTCTCTCATATCCGTATTCATGATTGAAATATTTTAGTTTGTTGGTTAAATAAAGTTTAAGCTAATTTACTACTTATTTGCAAAATAGAGCGGAAAGAAGCTCTAATTCCGCGCGATTTTAGCTTTGTAACTTTTCGCGTTTTCGATAATTTCTACCGCTTTTAAGAATGTTTCGTCAGTTTCGTTAATAACTTGATAGTAAGCTTGTGTATTGAATAAGTTTCTAGCAATCAGTCCTTTTACGCGATTTTCTACTTTCTCCCTCGACGATGCGTCGTCTTTGCCTTTTTCATCAATTTCGTGCTTTGCAATAAACTTGTCAAAGGCATCCATAAACTTTTCATTTTTAGCAAAGTTTGCTTTAAAAGTACTGTAGTCAGCATAGTCAGCTTCAAATTGCGTTCTGTTGTTCGAAACGTAATTAAGAGTAAATTCACTAGTTAATCCTTTTCTTAAAATTGCTGAAAAGTGCTTAGAGAAATGACTTGTATCCATCGGTATAAAAATATCTGGCATGATACCTCCACCTCCAAAAACAACCCTTTTGTTAGGCGTATAGAACTTTAACGAATCGGGGAAGTTAATTTTGGCACTGTCGCTCATTTCACCGTTATCCATTCTAGTCATAAGTTCTTTGTGGTACGCATCTGTACCTTGATCGTAAGGCTTTTGTATGCAACGGCCAGTAGGAGTGTAGTAACGCGCCGTAGTAAGTCGGATTGCAGAACCATCTGGTAACGAGAAAGGCTTTTGAACCAACCCTTTTCCGAACGATCTACGACCAATGATAACACCACGATCCCAATCTTGCACAGCACCAGAAACAATCTCACTAGCAGAAGCAGAACCTTCGTCAATTAGGATCACCAATCTACCTGTTTCAAAGTTTCCTTTAAGGGTAGCTTTGTGATTTTGTCGTGGGGAATAAACGCCATCCGTGTAAACAATCATTTTGTTTTCCGCTAAAAACTCATCTCCAAGTTCGATAGCAGTTCTTAAATAACCACCGCCATTGTTTCTTAAATCAAGAATTAAATGCTCTACACCTTCTTTTTTTAGATCGCTAATAGCACCTCTAAATTCCTCCATGGTAGTTCTCGAGAAGCGGTTAATTTTAATGTAACCAACTTTGTCGTTTACTTTATAAGCAGCATCCATACTATACATAGGGATTTTGTCTCTAATAATTGGGAAATCGAGTAAGCCATCCATGCCTTTGCGATAAATACCAACATTAACCAAAGTGCCTTTAGGACCTTTTAATAAACGCATCACATCCTTATTGGTAACACCAGTTCCTGCAACTACTTCTTTTTCTATTTCGATAATTTTATCACCCGATCTAATGCCTAGCTTTTCTGAGGGGCCACCAGTAATAGGGGAAACAACGGTAATGGTATCGTCCATAATTTGAAACTGAATTCCAATACCTTCAAAGCTTCCCAATAAAGGTTCGTTGGTTTGTTGTAAATCTTTTCTGTGGATATAAGTAGAGTGGGGGTCAAGTTTTTTTAGCATGGCTCTAATGCCGTCGTCTACTATTTTACCTGCATCTGTAGAATCAACATAAAACTTTTCGATGAGCATTACTGTCTTCGAAATTTTATCTAAGGCTAAATTCAAAGAAATTTCAGGTTCAACTTCTTCTTTTTCTTTTGTGCTTCTTGTTTGCTTTGGTTCGCTCTTATCCTTCTTAAGAATTGGATGCTCCTCTTTGAAGATTTCCTGCGCATGTAAATTTTCAACTGCACTGGCAGTAAGAATAATATATAGAAATAATATAAAGGCTCGTTTCATTAATTTACTATTTGGTAGTGGGAATATACTACTGTTTTTAATATTATGTTTCAATTATGCTTACTTATTAAGGGCTTAAGATATTTGCCTGTGTAAGAAGATTTTTCATTTATAAGTTCTTCGGGCACACCTTCAAACAAAAGACTGCCTCCTTTATCCCCACCTTCGGGGCCTAAATCAATAACCCAATCTGCACATTTAATAACATCTAAATTGTGCTCGATAACTATAACCGTATTTCCTTGGTCTACTAAGGCGTTCATGGCAGTTAATAATTTGTTTACATCGTGAAAATGTAGACCTGTTGTTGGTTCATCAAAAATGAACAACGAATGATGATCTGTTTTATTTTTAATCAGGAATGATGCCAGTTTTATTCTTTGCGCTTCGCCACCGCTTAATGTGCCCGACGGTTGACCGAGCTTAATGTAACCCATGCCTACGTCTTGCAAGGCTTTAAGCTTGAATAATAATTTTTGCTCTCCCGCTTTTGGTTTCTGATTTAAACCGAAAAAAACCACGGCTTCATCAACGGTAGCATCGAGTACATCGGCAATGTTTTTACCGTTGTGTTTAATTTCGAGTACTTCCTGTTTGAAACGTTTTCCTTTGCAGGTTTCGCATTCTAGAAATACATCGGCCATAAACTGCATTTCTATTTTAATTTGGCCTTCACCGTCACATTCATCGCAACGCCCACCGGGCATGTTGAATGAGAAATGAGCAGGTTTAAAACCTAATCTTCTTGCTTCGGACGATTGGGTGAAAATATCCCTGATTTCGTCGTATGCCTTTATATAAGTAACAGGATTTGATCTAGAAGATTTTCCTATTGGATTTTGATCTACATATTCGACTTGCTGTATGTAATCGAAATTTCCATCTAAAGAATCGAATTCACCAGTTTCTTCACTGTAACCTCCAAACATTTTTTTGAGCGAAGGATAAAGAATCTTTTTAACCAAGGATGATTTGCCAGAACCGCTCACACCACTAATAACAGTAAGGATGCCTAAAGGAAACTTAATGTTTAAGCCTTTCAGGTTGTTTTCGCGGGCGTCTTTAACTTCTATGTATTTACTCCAAACACGTCGATGCTCGGGAACAGGAATCTCCATTTCGCCCGACAAATATTT
Source organism: Flavobacteriales bacterium (assembly GCA_013214205.1). Classification (GTDB taxonomy): domain Bacteria; phylum Bacteroidota; class Bacteroidia; order DT-38; family DT-38; genus DT-38. The sequence continues at coordinate 3,184 of JABSPQ010000393.1, read as the reverse complement.
CATTGTTAAACTGCTAGATTTCGTCAGTATTTCGTCGTGGGTTCCTTGAAAGATTAACTCACCACCGTTAGCGCCAGCTTCTGGGCCTAAATCAATAATGTGATCAGATGCCTTAATAATATCTGCATCATGCTCCACAACAATTACCGAATTGCCAATTTTCTTTAAGGAAAGCATTACATCTATTAGCTGTAAAGAGTCTCTAGGATGCAATCCAATACTGGGCTCATCTAATATATAAGTAGAGCCAACCAATGAACTGCCAAGGGATTTAGCAAGGTTTATTCGTTGAGATTCTCCTCCAGATAGGGTAGAAGACATCCTATTTAAATTTAAATAACCTAAGCCAACGTTGGTTAAAAAGCTTAACCTGCTTCTTATCTCATAAATTAGGTTTTTGCCTACTTGCTGATCGAATTCATTTAGGGAAGGTTCTAAATCGTTGAAAAATTGAACGGCAAGAGTAATCGACATCTTTACGATTTGAGAAATCGTTTTGTCATTAATTTTGATGTAATTCGTTTCTGTTCTAAGTCGAGAGCCTTTACATTTATCGCAGGTGGTTTTACCTCTATACCTCGATAACATTACTCTATACTGAATCTTGTAGCTTTGTTCTTCAAGAAACTTAAAGAACGCGTCGAGTCCGTTAAAATGAGCATTACCGGTCCAAAGTAAATCTTTTTCGTCTTCGGTTAAATCGTAATAAGGTCGATGAATAGGGAAATCAAAATGACTGCTCGCCATAATTAAATCTTCTTTCCATTCCTTCATTTTATCGCCTCGCCAGCAAATGATAGCGTTTTCGTAAACGGATAAACTTTTGTTTGGGATCACCAAATCACGATCTATTCCCATGATGTTTCCGTAGCCTTCGCACTTCTCGCAAGCCCCAATAGGATTGTTGAAACTGAAAAGATGTGTGGTAGGTTCAACGAATTGAATGCCGTCTAATTCGAATTTTACCGAGAAGTCTTTCGATTTGCCACCAATTTCTTCGATTGAACAAAGGCCTTTACTTTCATTAAAGGCAGTTTGAATAGAATCTGCAATTCTGCTAGAGTTACTTTCGTCGTTTTCAGAATTAATTATACGATCTATAAGTACGGCTCCAATATTTTCGCCTTCTAAGCTCGAAAAGCCATCAATAACTTCTTCAATCTTTTTAACCTCACCATTAATAGACATTTTATAAAATCCTTTCTGAATAAGAATGTCGAGCGATTTAGCGGTTACGCTTTCAATAGGAGCTAAAATGTGCAGTTTGGCCCCTATAGGTAAGCTTTTAATGTATGCAATAACATCCTTTACAGATTGTCTTTTTACCTCTTGGTTAGAAACAGGCGAGTAGGTTCTGCCTATTCTCGTATATAATAACTTAAGGTAGTCGTAGATCTCAGTTGACGTTCCAATTGTAGATCGAGGATTTTTAGAGCTAACTTTTTGCTCGATGGCAATAGCAGGAGAGATGCCCTTTATATAGTCTACATCGGGTTTGTTGAGTTTTCCTAAGAACTGACGGGCGTATGCAGAAAGGCTTTCTACATAGCGTCTTTGCCCTTCTGCATATAAAGTATCGTAAACCAAAGAAGATTTTCCAGAGCCCGATAAACCAGTTACAACAACTAATTTGTTTTTAGGGATGGCAACGTCGATGTTCTTCAAATTGTGCATTTTAGCACCTTTGATAAGGATGAATCCTTTGGGGTTAAGGGATTCGAAAGGGTCTTCTGACATATGCACAATTCAATTTTTTCGTAAAAGCGTACAAAATTAGCTTACTTTTTTTAACTTTACCGCTCAGGTTAATTAAAATTTGTGTTGACCGTGCAACAAAATGAATTGTTGAGCGTAACAACATCATCAAACCATAATAAATTACTGCCTATAGCATAGAATCTTACTCTTTTAAATTTTATTTTCTCACAATTACTAACAATAAAAGAGTATGTTATGCAAAATCAAATATCAAGTGACCAGAAGTTAATTCGTGCCTACATAGAGGGTGATGAAGATTGTATCCGACTTCTAATTAATAGACACAAAGAAAAAGTATTCAGTTATATCTATTTCCTTATTAAGGATAAAGCTTTGGCTGATGATGTATTTCAGGATACATTTATTAAAGTGGTGAACACCCTTAAAAAAGGAACTTACAACGAAGAAGGAAAATTCATTGTTTGGGTTAAGCGAATTGCTCACAATTTGGTTATCGACCACTTTAGAAAAAACAAAAGAATGCCATTGGTACATGGTAACGACGACTATGATGTGTTCGCATCTATAGGTTTAGAAGAGGAGAGTATTGAAGAAAGAATGCTTACGAATCAAACACACGCTGAATTAAGAGAATTGATTGAGTTTTTGCCAGAAGAGCAAAAAAGTGTTTTGAAAATGCGTTATTACATCAATATGAGCTTTAAGGATATTGCTGAAGAGACCGATGTGAGCATTAATACTGCTTTGGGAAGGATGCGCTATGCCTTGATAAACCTCAGAAAACTGATGGAAGAGAAAAATATTAGCCTTGTAAGCTAATAAAGTACAATATGTAGTATTTAACTCCGTTCTAGTGGCAATGAATAATCAAAAACATATACGTTGCCTATGGATACAAACAATACTATCACTGAGTTACTTAAAGAATGTCAGCAATTTGCTGATTTAGAAAACAGTTCAAAGAAACTTCAACCCAAAGAGGAAACTTTAGAGTTTATATTAAATTATTCTAAAGCACTCAAGGTTTATAAAACAGAACAAATAGAACATGTAGAAGTTCTTCTGAATTGAGTTCCGGTAAAATACTCAGAAATGCCCCTTTACTTTAAAAGTAGAGGGGCGTTTTTTATTTGATATGTTTTGACGAGTATTGGTGATTTGTACTAAAATAGGTTGACACAAAAACCTATAAAAATGATTAAAGATTCAATACACTATTCAGCAGAATTTAAGAATAACTTAGTATCAGAAGTATTATCAGGAAAGCTTAGCAAGGATGAAGTAAAACGTGTCTATGGAATAAGAGGCAATTCAACTGTTTTAAAATGGATTAGTAAATTTGAGAAAGAAGACATTCTATCCGTTAGTATGACAAAATAAAAATCAAAAGAGTATCTAAGTAACGAAGAGGCTTTGGCTAAAATTAACGTTTTAGAAGAAGCTCTTCGACTTACTGAGATCAAAG
>JABSPQ010000392.1 GCA_013214205.1 Flavobacteriales bacterium | reverse complement strand
TTAAAAGATGGTACGATATAATTGGAGAAAAAACCATTGCCGATGCAATTATGGATAGGCTTGTTCATGGTGCTCACCGAATTGAGTTAAGCGGTGAATCGATGAGGAAAAAAAGAAACAAATTACCAGTCAATTAATAACCCTGAAAAATGAATATTTTTGTTAAATAAAGTAGCTTGATGAAGCGCTCTTTTTGCACATGAAAATGACTGGTCAGTTTAAACCGGTATGGGGTGGTCACTATGACCGGCATCTCCACACAATATCTTGCATCATGTTTTTCAGCCATACGAAAACCGATTGCCCGAATGGGAAGCAAATACTACAACGAATAATGCAAAGTGGTTAATTGGAAAAGTAATGCTTTATGAAACAGCTGCGATTTCCTCAACCATCGACACCGATGGCGATGGTGTTTCTGATTTGCAAGAATCCATAGATGCATCTTATCCTTTTGTTCCTTATGTAACACCGGGCATTGATAAAAATATTGGAAATAGTAATATTATAATTGAAGGAAATAGAATTAGTATTGATTAACAAGGCACCCATACCATTACTGTGTAGAACGCACAAGGTAAGTTGCTGCACTCTGTAAAAGGCAATGGTGCAAATCGATATATCCTTGAAAACACATTAAAACCTGGCGTAAATATCATTAAGGTAACAACCAAAAATCAGAAATTAACAAGAAAGTTGATCAAGTAATTCCAACGAATGCAGAGAGCCTTTCACAATTGTAGAGTGAAAAAATCAGACATAGCCTGATCAATATTTTAAATGCCCCTCCTCTTTTAAATTTAACTAGGAGCCGCTAAACAATTAACAAGCAAAACTAACCAACTTACTACGTAACAGTTACAAGCATAATTATCGGTAAGAAAATGAAATGGTAAATAGGTAACCATTTAGCCTACTTTTGCAAGTAATAAGATCATAAAAAAAACATAGACAACCTGTCTGATTGCGACCTGCTTAATAACATTGAAAAAACATTAGAGATTAAATGAAATTCGAAGATTTTAAATTAAATCCTGAAATACTAAGAGCACTGAAGGATGAAAATTACACCGAACCTACTTTAATTCAATCTGCATCGATTCCGTTAATTTTAAACAGAGAAGATGTATTAGGAAACGCACAAACAGGAACAGGTAAAACTGCTGCCTTCGCCATTCCAATCATTCAACACATTGCGAATGCTAAACGGAATACAAATGGTAAAAGAAAAATTTTATCATTAATAATTACGCCTACTCGCGAGCTGGCAGTTCAAATTGGAGAAAGCTTTTCCACTTATGGCAAATACACCAAAATCAATAATACAGTTGTTTTCGGAGGAGTACCCCACGGCCCTCAAAAAAACATTTTGAGCAGTGGTGTTGATGTTTTAGTGGCAACTCCTGGTAGGTTATTGGATTTAATGGACCAAGGATATATCTCTTTAAAGGATGTAAAACACTTTGTATTAGATGAAGCAGATCGCCTACTAGACATGGGGTTTATAAACGATATTAAAAGAATAATAAGCAAATTGCCAAAGGAAAGGCAATCACTATTTTTCTCTGCAACCATGCCAAAAAGCATCTTGGCACTCTCTCAACAAATTTTAACGCGTCCGAAAAAAGTAGTTGTTAATCCAGTTTCTTCTACCGCAAAAACAATCAAGCAATACCTTTACAAAACCAATAAACCAACCAAGGGCCAATTACTATTACATATTCTTAAAGATCCAGAATTAAAGCAGGTATTGCTTTTTTCGAAAACCAAACACGGGGCAGATCGCATTGTACGGAATCTAAAAAAACAAGATATTAATAGCGCTGCTATCCATGGTGATAAGAGTCAGAATCAACGACAAAAGGCACTAAACGACTTTAAAGCAAGTAAAATCCGGATATTGGTAGCCACAGATATTGCTGCAAGAGGTATTGATATTGATAAACTAAGGCATGTAATTAACTACGACATTCCGAAGGATTCTGAAACTTATGTGCACAGAATTGGTCGATGTGGACGGGCTGGTGAACAGGGTATCGCTATTTCGTTTTGCGAACCTGAGGAAAACGGGTATGTGAAAGACATCGAAAAGCTCACTGATCAAAAGATTCAAATTGTAACAGACAATCCATTTCCTCAAACTGACAGACCAATGAATGCAGCTGAGAAAAAAGAAGTGGAAAAAGAAAAAAACAGAAAGAAACAAGAGTTTTTTGCTAACAGAAAGAAGAACGAAGGATCGAGAAGTTCTAGTTCAAAAAAGAAAAAGCATAGACGGTATTAAGAAGTTTTTAAGTGTGAAGTCTAAAGTGTTAAGTCCTGTCGGGATCGTACTTAACATTCACTTACATCAATTGACGTTAAGGTACTACACCATGTGTAATTCTTTCCAATTATTAGGTAATGTCGCAGTTCTATAACTCAAACCATTAAACATCTTCACGCTTTAAAGATTCAGGGTCACTTTCATTATTTTCTTCCGATGGGTTCTCATTTTCGAACGAAGAGATTACATCTTCAGAATCAATTGCGTCTTCGGACGCGCCTTCTTTTATATTAATTCTCAATAGATCTTCTTCTGTGTTCCCACTAGAGATTAAACCAAACATCATTATTAAGTTGGTTCCTATAATTACCCAAGCCAAAATGGCCTCACTAAAAGGAAGTACGTCGTAATGTTCTACTATTTTTTGAAACAACAATATGGTTACCAAGCCACGTGGCGCTATTAGCATTTGAGGAAAAATGGTGCTTCTAATAAATACTTTTAGGTTTAATGCCCTGGCAAGAAAAATTACCATCATTACTAAACAGGCTATCATTATCGCTTTTATGTCGAACAATCCTTCTAATTTTAATGTTAAACCGAACACTACAAAAAAGAATGTTCTAATTAAAAACGATGATTCATTGGTTATAATAACGAAGTCGTGCCGTACTTCTTTTACCTTTTCGTGATCGATTAGTTGCTTCAAAAAGCTTCTAAAAAACACGTGGGTATTGTTCAGTACCAGCCCAAATATCAATATAATTATCAATGCCGAGTAGTGGAAATATTCGCCAACAGAAAATATTAAAGCCAATATAGCTAAGAATAAAAAGAACTTAATTTCCGTTTTAATTTTCACAAATGCGTATACCAACAAATAGCTTAAAAGGATTGACCCCCCTACTGATATGGCAATGTTCCAAGAAATTACTTCAAAATAAGTTTGTCCGATATTGGGCTCTATTACCCAAAACTCAAACAGCATAATTCCAAATATATCCGACAGCGTTGCCTCCAATATCATAAATTCTTTTTTACGAGGAATCAATGTATGTACGCTCGGAATAACGATGGCACTGCTAACAACCGAAAGCGGAATGGCATAGAAAAATGCCGTCATAAAATCAATGGATTGAGTAAGGTATAAAATGCAAGCAATTAAAGAATTGGTTACCGCCAGTATAATAACAGATGTGGCAAGGGCTGCTAATATGGTTCTGATTTTATCACGGTGTATTTTTATATCTAAAGCACCTTCCAATACAATCATTACCAACCCAACAATACCCAACAACCCCAAGTGCTGCGATAAATCGGGCACTTCCATACCCGCAGATTTAACCGCGTACTGTACACCAACACCCGTTCCTATTAAAAAAATTACAGAAGGAATTTTTGTCCACCTAGATATTTGTGTAAAAATGTAAGAGAATACAATTAGTAAACTGGCAGATATAATGGCTACGTACGGATTATCCATGCTTTATTTAATGATATAGCCGCCAAATATAAGGATTCACCCATTGACAACTTTTTGCTTTGTGGAATAAATGTGCAACATCATCATTTTTTCATTATCTCGAATTACACCGCTTCATCAATATTTATTAGTCCCTTATGTTGTAATATTACCACCAACTTATCACGCAACACAATCTCATGAGCGCAATACAAAAACCAACTTTAGTAAGGTGGAAAACACTTATGATAATGAGTGCCTCTGGGTTTTTGCTCTATTTCTCCAGAAACAACATGAGCATTATTGGGAAGTATCTCAAAAACGATTATAATATTACTACGATAGAGTTGGGATGGGTATTTACGGCGTTTGCTCTTGCCTATGCCATATTCCAGATTCCAGGAGGAGTTTTGGGTCAGAAGCTGGGTACAAGAAAAATGATAACCGGCATGTTAATCGTTTGGGGTATTCTATCCATTTTAACAGGCCTCCTTCCTGGCTTATTATATTCTGGAACAGCAGCAGTATTAACTGTATTTATAGGGATTCGATTCTTGATGGGAATTGCTCAGGCTCCTTTCTTTGCAGTCTGCCAAGGAATAATAGTGAACTGGTTTCCTATTGCTGGTTTTGGAAAAGCGTTTGGTGCATTTAGTTTCTTCTTATATTTTGGTGGTGCCGCCGTGTCGCCAATTGTTGTGTTCCTAATTACGAAGTTTGGTTGGCGAGGTTCTTTCTATGTTTCGAGCCCGCTCTTTTTTGCAATGGCTGCATTTTGGTGGTGGTATTCGCGAGACAAACCAGAAGAACACCAAGGTGCAAATGCATTAGAGGTAGAACTAATAAACTCTACTAGCCTAGTCGAAAAAACGAATACGGAAGAGATGCACTGGAAGCAGGTAATTGTAAAAAAACCTATCCTGCTAATTACACTCAGCTATTTTTTCCAAGCATATGTTACCTTCTTCTTTTACAATTGGCTCTTTATATATTTAATAGAAGAGAAAGGATTTAGTGAATTAAGTGGTGGATTGGCTTCGGCAATTCCATGGATTTGTGCTGCAATATTTGCACTTTTAGGTGGTTACTTTTGCGACTGGATAGCATCTAAATACAGCCCCAATAAAACATTAAAATATATATGTATTGTAGCCTTGTTTCTTGTTGCAGGCTCTATGTATTGGGGAGCCGCTGTAGACGATAAATGGACTGCCCTATTTTTACTCTCTATGTGTTATGGCTTTATGCAGATTACCGAAATTGTGTATTGGCAGTCGATTGCAATATTAGCAGATGAGCAAACTGTTGTGGCTTCTGGCATTTTCAACTTTGGAGGAAGCCTAACAGGCATCGTTGCAATTCCTATACTGGCATTCCTATTAGAACGTCATGGCCAATTTGCCGCGTTGGTTAGTTGTTCTATATGTGCGCTTCTCGCCGCCGTTTTTTGGATCTTTATTGACTTAAGCAAACAAATAGGAAGCACTGATGCTGAATAAAAGAAATTTGTTGTAGCGAAATAATTTAGAGAACATCCACATAATTCTGTCATAAGAAATTAAGGCTCTATGTCAAATATAGTGGGTAATCAAATTTGAGTTTTCCACAAGTAAAGTAAATCATGTTTATAAAGTTGGAGATATTTTGATACCCTCTAGCCCTCTTTTTAGCGAGCTGTATTTTTGAATTTAACCCCTCCAATATTCCATTATTTATTTTACTCTCAATA
>JABSPQ010000391.1 GCA_013214205.1 Flavobacteriales bacterium | reverse complement strand
GAATTATTGGATGATGTAATCTTTTTGGATGCTAAAAACTGGATTTCTAGTCGAGGACCTGGTATTTCAAGAAGTACGGATGGTGGATTATCTTGGAAGTATGAAGCAATTAATGATAATAAGGGAGGTAAGATAGCAATGGTAACAAAGGATAAGTTTTGTATTGCACATTATGAATATTCAACTAAGGAATTCATAATCTCTATTACAGATAAAGGGTTTAAAACCTTTGAACAAAAATTTCACCTGAATGATGAGTCAATGAGAATGGAGCCACAAGAATTCTATTTCACAGATGAAAAAACAGGGTGGTTAATTTTAAGAGAAAACATTATTCTTCATACCACTGATGGAGGAGATACTTGGTCAACAATTGATATGAGTCCTTTGTTGAATGACTTCAGAAATGCTGATGAAGGAGAGAATATAGAATTAACTGCTGGAGTTAATGTTGGAGATCATATGTGGGTTGCAGTGAATTATGGATGGCAACCAGAGATATATTATTCTCCGGATGCAGGATTAAGTTGGGAAAAATTACACACTTCTTTTGAAGATTTTCAAGGAGTTACTGCAATGTACATGAATAAAGATTTTATAGGTTGGCTAGGTGGAAATGTGCTTCATCGATTTGAAGGTAAATTAGTAAAACCTGAAGGGAACTAGATTAAAGCAATAATTAATGAAGGTCCGGGGATATCATCCTCGGACTTTTTTGTTTTAAAGATTTTCAGTTATTTGATCGATATCATTGTTCCTTTTTTAGGTTTATCCATTTTCAAGTCGAGGAATTAATGTCAAACTAGAGAATAACTTTATTTTTTCATTGTAAGTCTAGCAGGTTATGGTTTATTATGACTAATGTTTTGTAAGTGTTTAATTGTCAATCTATTACGGCCTGATATTTTTTCTCGAAAATCAACTTATTTAACGTTAGCTTGAGAAGTCAGTTTCTCTCGGGACACAGAGGGAATTCTGAGTAACGTTTTCTACAAGCCTTGTTTTTACTAACTTTCAGGTAGTTGTATTTTACTCATTCTACCATCTAAATTAGCGATTTGTTTTTGGAGTTCAAGAACTTTTCTTTTTCTTTTCTGATCAAGGTATTCATAAACTGTTGGTGGATTGTATTGTTGATTTTTATAGAGCATGTTCCAAAGTATTGCTGCTATTTTTCTTGCGGTGGCGGAAATAGCAACGGCTCTACCTTTTCTATAAGCAATACGATTAAAGAAATTTGAAAGGTGATTATCTTTTAAACTTCCAATTGCATTTGCCGCTTGTTTGAGAGCAATTTTGAGCCTATTACTGCCTTTTGGAGTTCTGCTACTGAGAATTCGTCCGCCTGATATTTTATTGTTTGGAGCAAGTCTTAGCCAAGATGTAAAGTGTTGTGCATTTTGAAATTTCAGGATTCCTTTCTCACCAAGTTCACTCATTAAAGTAAGCACAGTGCCATGACTAAAACCTTCTATGGCGTACAAATCAATTCCATCAAAATATTGATAGGACATTAGATTTAAATCTATATTTTTTGGCGTATTTTTATTAATTCTTTTGGCGCTATGTTGATGCAGGTGGGTAACGGGTAAAATGTTATTTTGGAAGATGCAAAATTCCACTGAAATATTTTCGATAGCTCTAGGTCTTGTTGAACCATGGAGAATCCTATAAATTAGATTTGATAAATCAACGTCAGAATTAAATATCTATTTAGAATTTACTCGAGGTTCAAAATTCAAGATGGCGCGTATTATACGGCTCATGATACGGTGGAAAGGAAATGGAAACACCTGAACTTTTTCCAACACACTTGTTACATACATGCGAAAGTTCCAAAAGTGAAACAGGAAGATGGAAAAATAAAAACTCAAGATGTTCCATGGGCAAGGAAAGGAAGATAGTGCCCAAAAAAGTGTGTCTGTGCTAGAAAAGAATCATCTCAATTAAGAAATTTGAAGTTCT
>JABSPQ010000390.1 GCA_013214205.1 Flavobacteriales bacterium | reverse complement strand
TATAGCTCGATTAGGCGGATGGAAAGGATACAAGTCAGAAAGGCCACCAGGTATTACCACACTCTGGATTGGATTAATGAGATTCTATGATATATTTGAAGGTTGGAAGATGTATAAAGATGTGTACACACGGTAGCTCTCTAGAGGGGAAAGTTACGTTTAACTTTATCATTATGAGTTGGTAGGAATAGAAAATTATTTTGGTTAAGGTGCTTAGTTCTAATTGCTGTTGTTTGGTTATTAGATTTTATTCCGCTCGACCCCACCGATTTCGTAATTGGTGTTTTAATATTCTTTTCAAAAGTTACTGTGTATACACATCTTTTTTGTTATCTGAAAAACACAAAATCCCAAGCTCGTCATCCTCGTGATTTTGTCCTTACAAAATACACAGGGATCTCTTACGTAATGCACAACCCACCTGCTAAGTTGGGGTGGTTGTGTTTGGTTTGGAATCACCAATATACTACATCGATTTTACAGCTTTTCGTTTCTGGCGTAGAGATCCCCAAATAATTTAGTAAGGACTAAATTTTCGAGGATGACGAATATTTGCGTGTTTTGATGCTTCTGCACACACGGTGGCTCTCAAGAGGGGAAAGCTCTAATTCAAATGCACTTTTTTAGTAACGCTTGCTCCGTTAGATTCAACTGTTACCAAATACACACCATGAAGATTGGGATTAATTGTACTTGCACCAGTAAGATTGTTTTGATACACTTGCTGCCCTAATGTGCTATAAATAGTCACCTCAAACTGGCCAGTAGTTTGTATTGAAATCTCATTTCCATTAGAATAAATAGCTGTTTCAGAAATAGAGTTATCGTTTACATTAACTGTTAAAGGTGTTTCGATAACTCCATCGGCACCATTTTCTGCACACCAATTGGTATAGTAAAAAGGCAAATTTGTAGGAGAACCAGGAGTAGCACCAATAGGGATATCGTTATCCATAGGTCCAGGGTATGGTCCGCCAGCGGCAGTTCCTCCTGGGCAATAGCTATTGCAACCGTTATACTCGTAGTACATGCCAGCAGCACCTCCAGATACATTATAAGAACTGGCGCCTGTACTTGTTGGTGCAATTATTACACCACCACCACCACCCCCACCAGGGCCTATTTCTGCATTACAAGAATAGCTTTGATATGAGCTTGAAGATAGGTCCAAAACGGTGTTTCCTCCGTATCCTCCTTTTGCAGAAAGGTTGAGGTTGTTAGCTGTTGTGGCATCAATAAAAATAGTACCACCTGCGCCACCACCTCCATTGGCTTGAAAAATAAATTCTCTTACATGATCCAATCCGTCTGCATAAATGGTATTGTTGTTTCCTTCTACATGCGCCGCTTGAATAATATAAATTACTCCGCCATGTACGCCATTTGCTTCACTAAATATGGGGTGTTCGTCTTCTGCTCCGTGCTCATTATCCGACCAACTGGTGCCACCGCCACCACCAAGAAAGAGGTGAGTACCATCTACTGTAAGAGCATATCCGCCAACACCTTGTGCGTCAGTTCTGTCGAGTGGTGCTTGTGCTTTACAAGTTCCGCCGGTACATGGGTTTGGACAATCGTACAAAAGATTCCAACCGCATCCGCCTAAGCCTCCTGCACCTCCGTTAGCGCCACCACCGCCCCCGCCATCGCCTTGGTTTCCACCACCACCAGCATTTGCAATTGCTCCAACTCCTATATCATGTTCATTGTGTTACCGATAACGCCAAAGGTATAAGCCCAACCACCTGAAGAATAATATCCACTCCATCGATCTAGATCCTCACCTGGACCTTTGTCGCCCGAATTACAATATGTACTAGCAATACCTTCTCCTTTAAATGATCCGAATTCAGTGTCAAGGAGATCATTAGCTACCCATTGCTGAGCACCTACTGCGTAATAGTGGCCTGAAAGATTAGATGGTCCACCTCTAAATCCACCTCCTTTACCAAATGTTGCTCCTGCTACATCCGTATGTAAAACACCAATGTCTCCAGTAAGATTGTATGTTCCGGTTACATTAACTGCATACACACCACCTGTGTGGCCGTCCCAAAGTGCTGGAGGGTTGCTGCCATCCTCAGTATAATCGCCAGAACCATCATCTGGTGGAATGGATATTATTTGTACACTTGCGTTTACGTCGTATTGATTTACCGAAATGTCTAATGTTATGCTGGTTGCACCGATGGCTGTAATTGTTCCAAATTCGTATGAGCCTGCCTCGTTGTATGCAGTAACAGCACCATACCCAGCATCGTTGTTTTCATATATACTAGCTCCCTTCATTTGGATAATGAGGGCTTTTTCGCCAACCACAAAGCCAGCTAAACTATAAGATACTTCTGTGGTAACTACGTTGCCCGAAACGCCTGTAACATATGCATAGGTGTTTTGTGCGTGAACGTTAAAAGAGGCTAATATTAATAGTGAAAGGAATATGATTTTTTTCATGCTTAATGGTTTGATGATGAGTCAATTTGTATTTATAACTTACTATTTGATAAACATAACCCAAAAGTGATGTCGTTCCTAAAACTTTATTGTATTTTTTTAAAATAAACTCAATTTTACTAGTTAGTAAATGCTGATTATTTAGGTTTTTGGTGTTAATAATGAATAAAACATCCTTTGGAATGCTTTAATTGCAAGTAGACATTCAGCCAGATCTCTGCCATCCCTGTGGCTACCGCAGTGCAATAATCTGTAGTTAGATAAATCTAACTCGTAAGAAAATCACGAGGATAACAGGCATTAGGTTTTATATCTTTACCTTAACCCGCATGAACTAAAAGAGTTGTTTGGAAATCAAGAAAATATAGACGCAAAATTTGTAAGGCGAAGAGAATTCGTCTTCATGATTCTATCTGGGGTTTTCCTTGGATCGTTGGCCATGCTGAACATCTTGGGCATTACCCGCTTTATCGATTTAAGTTTTGAGATAGGAAATACCACGGTTCCGTTTGTGCTTGCAGTTGGTGTATTGGCTTACCCTGTTACCTTTTTATGCACCGATTTTATCAGCGAATTGTATGGCAAACGCAGAGCGAATCAATTGGTTTGGGTGGGCTTAATTGTAAACTGTTGGGTGCTTTTAATTGTTTGGTTGGGTGGTGAGTTACCTCCGCATCCAACACTTGATCCTGAAACAGGATTACCGGCAGTAGGAGAACACGGACGCGTGTTTTTCGAAATTAGAAAAATGACGATTGCTGCTACCATGGCTTCTATGATTGCTTACATGACCGCCCAGTTCTGTGATGTTCAGATCTTTCACTTTTTAAAGAAACTTACCAAGGGCAAGCATTTGTGGCTTCGAAACAACGGTTCCACATTAGTTAGTCAGTTGGTAGATTCGGTTGCAGTTATATTGATAACCTACATGGTGTCGGCAACGGCTTTGCCAATCAACGATCAAGAAGCGATAGGAGGGCAGTTGGTGATTTTAATTCTGTCGGGGTATGTTTTTAAACTGGTCGCAGCACTTTTCGATACCATTCCATTCTACATGGGTACGGCTTGGCTCACTAGGTACTTGGGAATAGAAGAGGGTGGTGAAATAGAATAATTAGTCGCTACAACTATAATATTTGGTAAGTTCTAAGCTTAGTTGCATCATTTCAAGAATAGCTTCATCTGAAATTCTTATGCGGGTCTCCTTTATTTTTAATCTGATTTTGTCATATTCCTCTAAGTTGTTGCTCCGTTTAAAAGGAGGAGGATCTAGCATTTTATTGGCCATTTTTTTAATCTCCTCTGTTTCCGTTTTGCTTTCGAAAACTTGTTTTAGAAACTCATCTGCTTTGCAGTTTCTTGCATAAAAAAACGACTCTATAATAGATGCTCTAATCGAGTCTGTTTTGGTGTTGGAAAATACTTCTTGCAGTTTGGTTAAATATAGGTCGGAGTTGTAACGAGGAAGAATAAGCTTGAAGCATTCGGCCTGATTAAGCAGGAGCGCATGCTGCGGAATAAGTACTTGAAAGTTTGGGAAACTAAGAATGTGCAAGGTGCCATCAATCACATCTTCATTGCCCGACAACCGCAATAGGTGCTGCAGGTACATTTTAGACGGCACATCTCTCAGGTCTATTTTGGTTAGTGCATCTGCTACAATCTGAAAATCTGCTGGCTCTTTACTTATCTCCAACAACAGCACGCCACCATCGTAATAAAAATAAGGATTGTTGTCGTTTCGCTTAAGTTCGTCCCTTAGTGGTTGTATGTATTTGTCTTTGTTCGCAATAACTTTATTAAAAAACTTATCGAGCATCGGGAAAAGTTTTTGCTGCTCTACATCACTTAATTTATGAGGAAAGAAATTGAATGTTTCTTGTACTTCGTCGTGAAAAGATTGGGCCCATAGTGAGCTAGATATGCTCAAAGAAATAAATGCTATTAATAGTATTCTCATAGTTTCTATATATTATTCAAATTTAATAATCCCAATTGTTTTTAATTGCGTAGTAGGCATATGTTGAGGTAATTACATTCTTGAAGAATAACACAATGCTAATCATGAATAATATGACGGAGATGATTCCATAGTAAGTAAAGAAAGTCATGATGAAAGAGTCTCCATATATATTGGTGGGGAAATATTTATCTAAAATTGGAGTGAGAATTAATTGAATTAAAAAAAAGAAAGAGAACCAAAAATGCCTGACAATCAATTTATCTTCTAATTGGATCTTATCAACTTTTAAGAAAACAAAATAGATTAAGCTCAATGCCAATCCGATGGCACCCAGCCAAATGTACCCTTCCGAAATGTAAAAAGGATCGGCGCTAAATCTGGCACCTAAATCAATATTGTTAAAAAGGGATTTTACAACAAACGAAAATGCAATCAACACTAAACCCGCACCAGCAAACATCAACGCGTATTTTTTGTGTGTTTGCATACTGTTTTATTGGTTCAGATTATTACAATGCACAATAGCCTTGTTGGCCGCATTGATTGCTTTGGCTTCACAATAAAAGTAGTAAAAGCAATTGCGTTTTACGCTATAGTGCAGAGAACCAAATTACTTGATGGTGACTTCCCTAGAGGAATACCCGGCAGCATGAAATAACCCGAATCCACCGTCTGATACATTGGTTATCATGTTGGAAGGTGGGGTGTCGAAAATTCCGCCTCTCCATTCCGTTTCGAATAAAAAGCCGATGTGAAAATCGAAAGTTTCTTTGGTAATGGTTAGCATTTCAATTTTAAAAACGTCGCCCGGCACAGCTTCTTCTCTGTAGTAATCTAACAGTCCAAAATAATTACCATCTACCAATTCATCATCTCTAACTTCAATTTCTGACATGGAATCGGTGATTAGAACACCGTTTTTATAGAGCAACCACATGTAATAATCTCCAACTCCGGCAGGTTCCTGAAACGACATTCGGATGTTGTAATACATTTCTTCCTCATCTTCGTCTTCCCAAAAGTCTTTTATGGTATCTAAATGTGCATCCATAGAATCTATCAGAACAACTCGTGGTAGGGTAGATATGGCATCGTAAGATTCCGATCCTGTTTTAATGTTAAGCGTGTAGGTAAGCCCTGCGGAACCAGCAAAAGAAGAATCGGTATAGTAATCACCAGGGTTCTCAGCATCTTCCGTTAATGTATAATCGTTAGCGCCATCGTTAATATAAACAGTAGCACCGTTAACGCCAACTGGGGCTTCGTTTACATAATAATTTGTAGACCTGCTTAACTTTATTCTGTGTGCTTTTTCATCGGTAGAGATATAACCTTCAACAACCAACTTGTTGTTGTCGCCATCATTTAAATCAAAAACGATTTCTTTTTTACATCCGTAAATCAGTGCTGCGGCAAGTAGTATGTATATGAGTTTACGATTCATTAGAATTTGAAATTATAAGTAAATGCAGGAATAATGGAAAACAAATACACCTTTTCTGTTTTTACCGTGTTGGGTTGATTTTCATCAGCTGTGAAAATAATACTGTAAGGATTGCTTCTTGCATACACGTTGTATATTGAAAATACCCATTCGCCAGCAATTTTTTTATCGATCGTTACAGTTGTTTTTTCGCCTGTTTCTTTGTCTTTAATTACCTTATCCTTTGTTTTTTTGCCGGCTAAAGTTCCCGAAAAATCAAGTCGGTGGTAGGCCGGTAGCCTTGCCCCGTTTCTTGAGGAATATATTGGTCCAATTTCATTTCCATATACCAATCGCCCAGTAGGCATGGTAACTGCCGAACCAGTTCCGAATACCCAGTTGGCTGCAAACATCCATCTTTTATCGGTTTTATAAGAAGCAACAATGGCAAGATCGTGCCGCTTATCGTATTTGGTTGGATAGGCAATTCCGAAGTTGATGTCATCAATTTTCTTCTCAGTTCTAGATAGCGTATAGCTGATCCAGCCTTGGAATTTCCCAACTTGTTTTCTTACCAATAATTCGAGTCCGTAGGAGTAGCTTTCGCCAAATCTCATTTCGCCCTCAAGTAATTTATTTAAGAATATGTAGGCGTGATCTTTAAAGTCGATTGAGTTCTGCATCTTTTTATAATACACTTCAGCCGAAGTTTCGAACATGTCGTTTCTAATGTTTCTGAAATAACCAACCGCAACCTGATCGGCTAGTTGAGGCTTCACATTTTTAGACGACGGAAACCAAATGTCGAGGGGAGAAGAGGCTGTTGAATTCGATGCCAAATGAACATATTGTCGGGTTCTGTTATAACTGGCCTTAACCGAACTTTCGTCTGTTAGCTCATACTTTAACCCAAGTCGTGGTTCCAAACCTGCCCAACCAGCGTATGTATTGTACACTTCGCCTTTTTTGTAATACGACGTATCGCTAACCGCATAATCGGATCCGTAAGAATAAATTTCCAGTGTATCGTGTACGCCAATATTAGAAAACATCGAATACCTTAAACCGTAAATTGCCGAGAATCTGGTGCCAAATCGTTGCTCGTTGCTAACGTACAATGCAGGCTCGATGGCTCTAACTTTACCAGGGTTAAATCCAAATTGAATAGTAGAACTTGGGTCCGATTCGATTCGACCTAAATTGAAATGATGGTCGCTTATTTGGAAGCCAAATTTGATTGAATTATTGGGGTTGAGGTAATAGTTGTAATCAACTTTAACGCTAACGTCTTCAATATTAGAAATCCAATCGAAGGAGATAACAGGATCTTGAATGCCTAATTTGTAATTGAATTTGCTGTAAACAACAGATACATTAGAGAATAATTTCTGACCATAAACATGGTTCCATCTAAGTGTGCCTGTGGCGTTGCCCCACTTTAAACCGAATGCACCAGCAAAGTTAAAATTGTCTTCGCCAAAGTATCCCGAAAGGAATAAGCGGTTGTTGCTATCGAGATCGTAATTGGCTTTTATGTTTAAATCGTAAAAGTAAAGCTGACTTTTACGGAGGTTGGTATCGGGCGCTAATTTCAAAAAGATATCGGCATAACTCCTTCTTCCCGAAACAATAAACGACCCTTTGTTTTTAACTATAGGGCCTTCTAAAGTAAGTCGGCTCGAAATATTTCCGATGCCACCCGAACCATGAAATTTCTTCTTATTACCATCCTTCATTCTGATGTCGAGCACCGAAGAAAGCTTGCCACCGTACTGTGCGGGAATTCCGCCTTTATAAAGCTGCACATCTTTAATGGCATCAGGATTAAATACCGAAAAGAACCCCATTAGGTGAGACGCATTGTATACAGGTGCTTCGTCGAGGAGAATTAGATTTTGATCAACACCACCGCCACGTACATAAAAACCCGAGTTGCCTTCTCCAACCGTTTGAACGCCTGGCAGCAACTGAATAGACTTAATTACATCCACCTCTCCAAAAAGCGCTGGGATGCGTTTAATAGTTTCAATCGTTAAATCGGTGGTACTCATTTCTATTCCCTTAATGTTGCCGTCTCTAGCCTTTGCTGTAATAGTAACTACTTCTAAAGCAGAACTAGCTACATCCAGATCAATGTCCATTCTAACGTTTTTCGTCAAGTCAATTTCTTTATACAGCGTTTGGAAACCGATATACGAAAACCTTACCATGTACTTTCCTTCGGGTACGGTTAAAGAATAAAAGCCATATAGGTTTGCCGTTGTGCCTTGTAAAAGCGTGTCAATGTAGATACTGGCACCCAATAATTTTTCGCCGGATGAATTATCTAAGACGTGGCCACTAATGGTGTATTTATTTTGGGCAATTGTACTTGCCGAAATAAGTAGGGTGAGGGTAAGGAGTATTAAATACTTCACTGTTGGAGATGCTGATAATTAAATGATTTCGAATACTTGATGCAAAATAACTAAATAAAAACTTTGGAAACAAATTGGTTAAGTAAATGTTTCCTGAGTTTTTTTACCTAAATATTTTATTGCAATTTCACCTACTAATTTGGATTACATGCAACTCGTTCTATTTTTATGCAGACGAATTGGACGGCAGGATATTTTAATTAGTGACCTCTTCTTCCTTTTCCCTTAAAGGTTCCTATTTGTCCGGGTAATTTAACACGATCGTTTTCTTCTATCCCAGAAATGATTTCGATGTTAATGCCGTCCGACAAACCGGTTACGATTGCTTGTTGTTCAAACTTTTGCGAATCTACTTCTAGCTCAATAAATGTATTTTCTTCTTCAAAAATCAAGACTGCCTCGTCAATTGCCCAAACATCTGTTCTTTTTTCTAACACGATGTTGGCGTTTGCACTGTATCCAGCTCTAATAAAAACAGAATCTTTTAACTCTACAGAAGCCCTAATCTCAAACTGAATGGCTCCATCTGCTTCAATTCCTTTAGGAGAAATGTATTCGAGTACGGCAGCAAACTCTTCGTCTTCAATGGCTCCAATGGTTAGAATAATGTCCATTCCCTTGTGGATTTTTCCGACTTCCGATTCGTCTACGTTGCCGATAAAAAGCATGCTTGCCATATCGGCAACAGACGCAATGGTAGTTCCTTCATTAAAGGTGTTACTTTCTATTACCGAATTTCCCTCCTTAATGGGAACTTGTAAAACCATGCCCGATACTGTTGATCTAATTAGGGTATTGGTTGCTCCGCCAACTTTTTTTATTGCCCCTTCTTTAACCAGCGATAAATTATTCTCGGCCGTTTCAACTTCTTCTTTGCTGTTTTTGTAGGCCAATTCGTAGCTCTGAAACTCTGCTTGCGCTATTACTTTATCAATGTAGAGTTGCTCATACCGATCGAATCTATTTTTGGTGTCTTCTAAACTAATTTTAGCCCGTTTTAATCTCGATTCGGCGCTATTAAGACTTACCATGTTGGGAATTATTTTGATTTTTGCAATCAAATCACCTTTCTCGATAATGCTGCCAGCTTCAACATAAATCTTTTCTACAATGCCCGAAACCTGAGATTTAATTTCAATTTCCTTTTTAGGAACTACAGAACCTGTGGCAACAGACTTTTTAAAGATGTCGGTTTTAAATACAGATGTAGTATCATAAATTGTAGGATCGGTTTGCTCCTTGGAGTATAGGTAATAGATTAATGATCCAAACCCACCGATAATGATTACTGCAATTAAATAAACGCCAAAATTTTTCATGTTCTCTTATTCGTCTCTTAAGGCCTCAACTGGTTTTATACTCAATGCTCTGTTTGCTGGAATAAGGCCTGCTAAAACTCCGGAACAGATTAATATTACTAGGGACATTATTGCTGTTTTGTAGCTTACATTAGGGTTAAGAAACATCATACCATCATCTCCGCTTTGTGCTAAAACGAAACTGACTAACTCAATAATACCAATTCCCAATGCTATTCCAACAAAACCAGCCAACAAAGTTAAAATTATTGATTCGGAAACTATTTGGTTTATAATGGCCCAAGGGGTGGCTCCTAATGCTCTTTTTATTCCAATTTCTTTGGTGCGTTCTTTAACTACAATTAGCATGATGTTGCTAATTCCAATTACCCCGGCAAGGAGAGTACCTGCACCAACCAGTATTACTATAAAATTAATGGCACTGGTAAGTCCTGTTACTTTTTGAATGCTTTCCTCCGCATTATAATGGCCAAAAGCTGCGTCATCATCAGGGGAAACACTATGTCGATCTGCCAATATAGATAGTACCTCGCTTTCTACTTCACTTACCAAAACGCCTTCTTTTGCGGTGATGGCATACCAATCAACTAGGTTGCCACGATTAAAAGCACGTTGAAAGGTAGTATTGGGAATGTGTACTATTTCTTCGTCATCATCTCCAACATTAGCTGTTCCTATTTTTTTAAATATGCCAACTACTTTAAAGAATACACCATTTATTTTAATGTATTCGCCAATTGGTTCTGAATCTTCTCCGAACAAAATGTTTTTTACTTCAATCCCAATAGTACATACTTTTCGAAAACCTGTTATGTCGTTTTGATTAAGAAAACGGCCCTGGGTCATTTGTCTGCGACGAACATATTGAATTTCGGGCACATCTCCCATAACTTGAAAGTTGCCAGATTTTGTTTTGTAGGAAACATTGTTCCCGCCTCTATAACCACCTAGCGGATTCCTAGGGCAAACTAAATCTATACCTGTAACATGTTTCTTTAAATATTCCGTGTCGTCGTTTGTTAAGCTAAACCACCGGTTTTTTTCAAAACCTTTGTAAGGGATGGTTGTTCCGCGAGCCCATACATAGCAACTGTTGGTAGCAAAGCCCTGAAACCCCTGTGCTATACCGTTTTCTAATCCGTTGCCAACTCCATGCAATACCATAAACATTAGCATGGCCCAAAATATTCCTAATGCCGTTAAAACAGTACGCAGAATGTTCTGTCTCATCGCGCTTAGTATTTCTTGCCATTTGTCTACGTCTAACATCTTACTCGTCTCTTAAGGCTACAACAGGGTTTATTTTGGCCGCTTTATACGCAGGGAAAAAACCAGCTAAGGCGCCAGCAAATATCAATGTAAATGTTGCCGAAAGCGCTACGGTAGCGTCAACACTAGGATTGACGAAGAAGTCGCTATCAGGAATAAGTGGAGCTACAACTTCTAACAGGAAAACACCACCAGCTAAACCTATAAAGCCTGCGATAGAAGTAACTAGAATCGATTCTTGTAAAATCATGGTGACTATGCTGAACGGTGTTGCTCCAAGTGCTTTGCGAATGCCTATTTCTTTGGTTCTTTCCTTTACCACGATAAGCATGATGTTGCCAACTCCAACAACTCCAGCTGCTATTGTGCAGGCGCCTACAACAATTATAAATAATTCGATGATGTTTAATACAGACATAATCATCGAGAATGTTTCGAAGGTACTCCTAACCCTAATAGCTCGTTCGTCTTCTGCCGAAAAGTGGTGGCGATTGGCAATGTTTTTTTCTAGTGCTGCTATAAATAACTCGTTTTCTTCTTCGCTCAAATTCTTCGAAGCAATCATTATTCTATCCACTCTATTTATTCCTTTTAGGCGTTGAGCGGTAGAGATAGGAATGAATATGTCTCCGTTTCCTTTTCCGCCTGGCTTGTCTTTAAATACTCCGATAATTTTAAAGGGCGTATTCCCGAAATTAACATACTTGCCAATTGGGCTTTCCTCTCCAAATAGCTCAGCAGCTCCATTAGATCCTATGGCTGCAACTTTTCGAGCTTCCCTAAGATCAATTTGATTGATAAATCTTCCTCCTTCAATTTTTTGAAATTCGATGTATTGCATTGCAGGGTGGATGCCTTCTGCATTGAGCGCCGTAGATTTGTTTTTGTACGAAACCAATCCTGTTCTCGATCTTAATTGGGCGGAAATGTAATCGATCTCTGGGAATGTTTTTTTAATGTTCTCAAAATCCTGATTGGTAAATCGAATATACTTGCCCAGCTTTTGTCCTTCAAACGGAATACTTGTTTGTCCTGGGTAAATTCTAATTGAATTAATAGAATTATCGGTAAACTTATCTTGTACCCCAGTTTTTAATCCGTTACCAGAACCTAATAAAATAATGAGCATAAAAATCCCCCATGCTACGCTAAACGCAGTAAGGCCAGTTCGGAGCTTGTTTTTGCTCAACGAACTAAAAATTTCTTGCCATTTGTCTATATCAAACATCCGATACAATTAAGCCATCCTTTAAAAAAATGGTTCTGTCTGTCATTTCTGCAATGTCTTTTTCGTGCGTTACAATAACAATGGTTTTTCCTTTCTCGTTAAGTTCCTTGAAAATTTCCATTATTTCGTAAGAAGTGGTCGTATCCAGTGCACCAGTGGGTTCATCTGCCAAAATCAAATCAGGATTACTTATAATTGCTCTGGCAATTGCTACACGTTGTTTCTGTCCGCCCGATAATTCGCTTGGCATGTGATCTGCCCAATCCTTTAATCCAAAGCGATCTAAATATTCCAATGCTGTTTTATTTCTTTCTTTTCTGCCCACATTCTGATAATAGAGAGGGAGTGCCACATTCTCCATGGCATTTTTAAAGTTGAGTAGGTTGAAAGATTGAAAGACAAAACCCAGCATCATATTTCTATATTGTGCTGCCTTGCTTTCGCTCAAGTTTTTAATAGGCGTGTTGTTCAGAGTGTAGCTGCCCGAATCATAATCGTCTAAGATGCCTATAATATTGAGTAAGGTAGATTTCCCAGAACCTGAAGAGCCCATAATAGAAACTAGCTCACCTTCGCGCACATGCATTTCAATTCCTTTAAGAACGTCTAGCTTATTATTGCCAATTGTATAAGACTTATTTATTCCTTGGAGTCGAATCATACTTTAATTAATAGGGATCTTCAAAACTGACTTGTTGAAAGCTTGAATGCTAAATTAGCCTATATCACATTATTTTGTTCAAGACTTATTTATAAATCAAAAAATCTATAGATAAATAGTGATAGTTTTATTCTATATTGAATTATTAGAAGTTTAATGCCTAATTACAGAAATGCTTGCAGTTGATAAATCATGGACGCTCTTCCTAGACAGGGATGGAGTGATCAATGAGTTGGTAGAGAAAGGATACGTGCAAACGTTTGACGAGATGATATTTATATCGGGCACGTTTGAGGCGTTAAAAAAAGCAGCTACTATTTTCGGGCGTATTGTTATTGTAACTACTCAGAGAGGGGTTGCTCAAAAGCAAATGACTTTGGATGAGCTCAATTTAATTCATGATAAATTTCTCCAAAAAGTTAATATCGAGGGTGGACGTATAGATAAGATCTATCAATGTCTTGATACTTGGGATTCTGGTTCTCTGTATCGAAAGCCTGAAATTGGTATGGCACTTCATGCAAAAGAAGACTTTCCTGAAATTGATTTTTCGAAGTCTGTTATGGTTGGCGATTTTTTAGCCGACATGAATTTTGGACGAAAAGCGGGCATGCACAACATATTTGTGGCTGAGAAAAGCACACTCGAAGAAAACAATCATCATTTAGTTGATGATTTCCATCTAAATCTTTCTGGGTTTATTTCCGAATTGCAATAGTTCGATTCCATAAGTGATGGAAGATTAGAGATTTGTACGCGTTTTTCAATAAAAATCACTCTTTTTTAATGACAATTAAGGCTAGGTGGAAATGCCTAGACTAGCTTAAATGTAAGCTGGGCTTGAGATTCCAAGAAATTTACGTTTATCGTTCAATCCCGTCCTAAATAAAATCCAGAACCTATTAAAGGCCTTGATTCAACAGTAAAATATGCTTAAAAATAATTAGAAGTTGAAAAGCACCCCCTGGTGAGTAATATTGGGAGGGTTTTCTTTTTTCAAAAAGGGTTTATCTAACCATTTTTGAAGTTCTATCTTAACAAATAGGTTGAGTCTTAGAAAGGCAACTAAATTGGATAAATACCAGTTGTATTTTGCTAAAACTTTCAGGTATTTGAGTATTAAAATACTAATTAAGGCAGTCCATATTTGTATCATTACCGCATTTAGGCTAGTTCCGATGAATGATTTAATGTGTAGCAACTGTTTGATGTCTCTGAAAAATATTTCTAT
>JABSPQ010000389.1 GCA_013214205.1 Flavobacteriales bacterium | reverse complement strand
TAAGATAAAGATAAAACATGACCAAATATCGGCAAATACGAGCCTGAAGTGCAGTTCCTCGCAAGATTCTATGATTCCCCCTATTTTGGCGGATGAACAAAATATTATTTTAACTTAAAATGACCAGCGATGGCACATTTTACAAACATCGCCATAAAAATCACCTTCGTTTGTTCCTCGCAAAGCAAAAGTAGAACAGAATTGTGTAAGTTAGCGAAAGCTAAAAATAAAAAGTCCGATTAACAGGGGGATAGACCAACACAACAGCTTCTATCTTCTTTACAGGGCTAACTTCGTACCTGTAAGAATCACGAAATTCTTCTACAGAAACATGTTCGTTATAAAAATAAGGCTCAATCATAGTACTTGTATGAGTAGCATACTTTGCATCAAGATCATTTTCCAATTCTATTTTAGCCGAATTATTAGAATCTCTTTGATTGATGACGAATTCTCTCATCAGCCTAGCGTTGCTATATGGTTCTTTGAAAACTTTACACTGAATGAAATTTGCTGTGTTTTCCACTATAATCCTGTTGTACACCTTAAAACAAGGACAAAATTAACTTCGCCCCAATCTCTTCACTTTTAGCATGCTGTATTCTATACCCATGTGTTTTAAGTACCGTTATTACTTGTTTAATAAAAAGAGCATGATTCATGAGAAATATGGAAATTTTATTTCAGATGACCTTGTCTGGTGTTACTAATGTATCACTTTCTACATTAATAAAAACAACTAGCTGGTTGCGTTTAAGATAAGGTTAGCTGCTAGATTCTGGATTAGAATCATTTACCCTAACTCTATTAGAATAACTTAAACACAGGTATTGTGGAATAACATTTACTATCTTTGCCGCCTATTAACGCACTAAAGCTACCAGTTTGACTACAATTAACATGTCCATGGAAGAGAATAAAAAAGTAATAGACATTGTTGCCTTAGATAAAAAAGCAGCCTACGCAAAATCCGCCAAACCTTTACTTTATGTTGGTATGGGAAGTATGTCGATGGCTTTTGCTGGTCTGATTAGTGCGGCTATAGTTACAATGGGAGAACCAACTTGGATTCGAACAGACATTCCAGATGCGTTCACCACTAGTTCAATTGTTATTTTGATTAGCAGTATAACCATGTGGTTTACTCAATATAGTGCGACAAAAGACAACCAGCAAGGCATTAGAATAGGAATTATAGCAACATTTTTACTGGGCGTAGCTTTTATCTATTCCCAAGTTGTGGGTTATGGACAGTTGTTTGACGACGGTGTTGTTTTTGCAGGCAGTGTTAGTTATGCAGCTGGTTCTTACATTTATGTTTTAAGTGGATTGCACATCGCTCATCTTGTAGGAGGCCTAGTTGTTTCTATTGTGGTTATGATCAGGGCTTTTATGAATCTGTACAGTTCTAAAGTGATGTTAGGCATCGAACTCTGCTCTATCTTCTGGCATTTCCTAGGCGGCTTATGGTTGCTACTTTACTTCGTTTTGATCTACTTAAGCTAGGCGCAACATTTTCTTAATCTTCTTGTTGGGTTTGATTCTTTAATGTAATCATCATTTTAGTTATGCGTTCTTGTTACTTGTAAATAATAGATTCATTAAACCAACAGCTTTGAGAAAAATAACCGATTTCAAAAACTACATTAAGAAAAAAAAAGATGAGTTAGAAATCAGAAGCACTCCATCCCGTTTTAAGTTTTCTATTTCTGATTCTATTCAATTGCTGAATTCAAGTAATAAATGAAACAGGTTGGAATAGTGTTGTGCCCGAAGACAAAGGATTAATGCGAAAACCTTACCTCTCAGCCATTGTCTCAGCCCCTTAATTAATCAGACATAATTATATTAATAAATCTATAATTTTGAATGATGGAAAAGAGAAAATTCACCAAAGAAGAGAAACTTGGGATTATCAAAGAAGTTTCGGAACATGGGTTGAAATCAACTTTAG
>JABSPQ010000039.1 GCA_013214205.1 Flavobacteriales bacterium | reverse complement strand
GCGTTTCGAAGAGTATCTAACTTTTTAATTAATAACATTGTTATGCTCTTGAGTGAATCTAATGACAAGCCAGGGCTTAATTTAGAGCCATATACATTTTTATCCAGCCATAATACCATTCCGTCATCTGACATAGTTTCTACATAAACATTTATGCTAGAGACCTTCTTTCTATGACTCACATTGGTACCTTCAGTAGTGACAAGCCTTTCTAAAACATCTGAATAATTATAATGAATACTGCTAGAAAGAATAAAGCTATAAGAATTAAATAATTTTGAAGCCTCAATAATACTTTGATATAATGTGTCCAATATATCTTTTGAGCCACTCGCCTCTTTTGCAACTGATGCAACTGAACTTGTAACCAAAGGTATGTGAGCAGCGAAGTCTATCCCAGACCTTTTTTCTTTGGGGTTGAGAGCTAGCTGATTTATTATATGTGATGTCTTTTGTTTGGCATTTCTAAAGGCATAATCTGTACTGAACTTTAAAATTGATATAAGCCCTAGTGAATCATTGTTTAAAGGAATCCTTAAATTTCGAATGCCATAAGGATAGTTCACATAAAAATCCTCTATGTTTTTATGGGTATTATCTATTTCAGGTGAACCGACTCTTAAGTCAATATCCACAAACCTAGACGAGGTGCTCGATTTATCAAGAATGCCTCCGCAATTTGCCGTGAACGAATATTTGAGACTATCATTCATACGATAGGCTAAATAATAAAATGTGGAATCAAGTTTATTGAGGCTTGTGAAATTTTTTCTAAGCTCAGACTCTAATAGGCGGCTGATGTTATCTTGGGACTTGTTTGCCCCAATACTAATGCTGAAGAAAAAAAGAACAAATAGGAAAATGAAACGCGGCATCTTAATTCTAAAACAGGCCTAAGCCTGGCTTCCAAAAAGTTCATTTACCTTGAGCATTCCGATAAAAAATAAATTAGAAAGCTCTAATTCACCAAACCACTCACTTAGTTGGCTGATAACCAATTCAGTTTCATCTGATAACTCGATAATAAAGTTCTTATTGTCTGGGTGGATAGTCAGGGCTCCTTTACACAAATTTGGATTTGATAAACTGAAAAACATTCGACACGGCATGGGCCGTTGTTCGTAGATACTACAATTTTGTTCTGCGGTAAGATATGGGCAAGCTATTTCTTTTTTGTAATACTCAAAGAGGAGTTTATCTTCGTCATACCCCTCAGTTGCGTATACTAAATCGCTGTACTGTTTGTGCCTTAAGCTTAACTGATAAATGAGATTGCTATACCCTTCAGTTTTTTTCAGTTGATAATCGATAAAAATCAATTCGAAGGGCTCAACACTTGCAACAAAATGGGAGCAGCAAGCACTACAGGTTTTTTTGCAGAGCACTGGATCTTGAAGTTCGGTTAATTTTAATTTTATAAAATCATCGTAAATACTGTATATTATAGGCATTGATTGATTAAGGACCCCCATCATTTGAGGATATTGTTCTAAATCGCTAAACTTTGGAGAAATTGATTTTAATTGGTCCAACAATTGGTTCAAATTTTGAACAAGTTTTTCTTCGCAATCCACTACTTTTTGAAGGGATTTTAGAGTTAACCCTGGACTTACCGGAGGTCCCTCATCATTGCTTGACTCAATCTTCATATTTCTATCAGTTTCTGAAAATAAATCACTAAAGTAGAATTTTTTTCTTGACTTTTTTGCGTTTAAACAGGATTCTCATGTAAACAAAAGGATTGGAGACCCAATGGGAGAAAAATCATTCAAGAGGTTAGTCACAACTGGCATATTTACCGTATTTATTCTTACGGCCTGTAATATATTCAATCCTAGTGGTGAGGGTGATTTGCCCGAAACTTCTGAGGGTAAATTATCTGTGGGGCAATCACTATTACAATCAGGTGATTATGCAGGAGCCATGAACGCATTTAAAGGGGCGATAGAAGACGATAGCACAAATTCGTTTGCCTATTACAGTTATGCTAAGGCTGCTAGATTTAAACATGAATTGAACGGTCTACAATTGTCAAAAGAACTCACCGGTCTTGATGGAAGTTCGGTTCAGGTGCCCTTTTTGGACACAGAAACCGAGCTACTAAATACTTATTTAGGGGCCACCACAATTATAAGGCCCATATTAGAAATCTTAATAACTCGAGATTCTTTGACTAGATGGTATAATGACTACGATGATGAAAGTAAAACTTCAAAAAATGACATTGCTAGACGTGCCATTATGGATACTTACTGGGAAGATGGAAAAAACGGAGTGGCTGGTACCCACCCTAAATCTGACTTTCCTCTTTCAGATGGTGTTATAAATTTTGAGAAAGTAACACCGGATATGGCACTTGTATTAGTAGTTCACGTATTTGCCAGTTTAAAAGATCTTAATGGTGATGGTGTTATTGAT
>JABSPQ010000388.1 GCA_013214205.1 Flavobacteriales bacterium | reverse complement strand
TCGAGTGGTGCATCGTCTGTAAACTACGACTTCGATGGAGATGGTTTCTTAGATGCCATTGATAGAGCAGATACTTTGTACCTCTATCCTGATACAGGCTCTTTTACAGCTCGTCAGGTAGTAGAAAACACATATGGTTGTGTAGCTGAGGCATTCGAAAATGTGAAGATAGAAGGCGAGTACATCTTGTACACACCAAACATCTTTACCCCTGGCGATGGCAACGATCTAAACAACACCTTCCTTCCTAAAGGCTTGGGCTTAGAGAACAGTGTGTTCAACTTCTATGTATTCGACAGATGGGGTAACCTAATATTTGAATCAACCGAATACGGAGACGAGAGTACAGGTGGCTGGGACGGAACAGTTCAAGGTAGAAGTGGCAATATCGTTCAGCAAGACGTATATGTTTGGGTAATAGAAACCACCGACCACAAAGGCAATCCACATAAGTACATTGGGCATGTTACTGTTGCTAAGCTTAATTAGTCTCTTTTTGTAGCAGATGCCTCAGAGATTAAATGATTATCGCGAATGGCTTTGGCAATGTTTTTAGCGATTATTGTTTTGCCCGGTTTGCTGTAATGTTCCGTTGGCCAACCTCTATCTACAAAATAGGAGTTAGGGATGGTGTAAAAATTATCCACTACAATTGCTCCTTTCTTTTCGTAGCGATCAATTAAAAACTTCCGATTTTTATCTACTAAGTATCTTAAATTATCGCCAACTAAATTTTGCAATTCTTCCATATTTTCATCTAACAAATTGAAGATTATCTTGTAGCCCTTGTCATTTGCAATCTCCATAATTTCGTCAAAATCAGCTATTCTTTGATTGGTAAGAGGCACAATTTCGAAAGCGAAATTTTTAATGAAATGGCAGGCTAATGGAATTTCTTTTTTAGATAAATATGGATTGTCTTTTACCCATGTTCCCCATGCCATGGCCGAATCCCACTTAGTAACATTACTATATTCAAAATCGGGGATAGTAAATGTTTCGTCTTTCCAAGCACGTTTGTATTGCGTTCTACGTTCGTCGTCTGTTCGATGATCATAATTCCTCAGCGAAACCATAAACTTATTCAGTATTGGCAGATTTGGAGAGAGCATTAGCTCGGTTTTCGCAAGATAATTTTCCATTCTTCCACATCGCCAATTTGCACCAAACGATCTCAAATTCATTGTGATAATTAAAAGTTTTACATCGCTGTCGGGTTCAATATTTTTTATTAATGCCAAGAAAGTACCAGCGTGTAAACCCGAATTATCTACCGTAGCAATTTTAAGTTCTGGCACCAATTCATCTAAAATATGACTGATTCTATGATGTACAGTTTCCTGCTTAGTAATATGAAAATTAGACGATTCACCAAAGTAAATGGCTTCACTGTCGTCATCAATTGCCCATAAGTTTTCTAAGATGTCTCCATGGAGAGAAATGTCGTCTTCGTAAAAAGTAAACTGATACAGCACATTGCCTAACACAACAAACGCTATGCAGGCTACAATTCTAATCGCTATGTATTTAATTAAATCCATGATATCAGAATTGAAAATAAATAAACGGTTGTAAATCAGTTCCCGATCTGCTTAAAATCAAAAAGGCAAGCACAAAATAAATTCCCCATCGCTGCGCCACATGCATCTCATTTAACCTTGTTGCAAAATCACTTTTTCGGGCTACCACTTCAATAAAGATGAAAATCTCTAGCAAGAACAATAGTTCTGTTGGAGGCGCTTCAAATTGGAGATTCCAGTTAGAAAAAAGGTTGTCGTAAAACAACAACGAAGTATCTAAATCGGGGCTTCTAAACAATACCCAAAGTAGCGTTACAATCGTAAATGTAACTAGCGCTTTAATGATATTGAGAGGAAGAATCGAACTCTTTTTAGCCAATCCTAAAACCTTTTCGAGCAGCACAATTGTACCATGCATCAATCCCCAAATAATGAAAGTCCAGTTAGCGCCGTGCCAAATACCACTTACAATAAACACGATAACTAAAGCCAAAACCCATTTGAGTTTGCCTTCTTTATTTCCACCAAGGGGGTAATAAATATAATCTCTAAACCAAGTGGTTAAAGAGATGTGCCAGCTGCGCCAAAAGGAAGTAAGGGAGGAGGCCAAATAAGGCGCTTTGAAATTTTGAATGAGGTTTACATTAAACAATTTGGCAGTTCCGATAGCGATTGTGCTGTACCCGTGGAAATCGCAATAGATTTGGAAGGAGTACAAAACCGCCGTAATTATCAAGTTTAAACTGTGCGTCTCCTCAATGTTTCCGTAAGAACTATCCACTAACGTACCGATGTTATCGGCAATTACCATTTTCACAAAAAAGCCATAAAGGATAAGTCTGAACCCTTGAGACAAGTTTTCTTTACTTAAAATTGCTTCGGCCTTAAGTTGAGGAGCGAGTGAAGAAAACCGTTCGATTGGCCCTGCCACTAACTGCGGGAAAAAGCAGACATACAAAGCAAATACACCAAGATTTCGTTCGGCAGTTATCTTTTTGTAATACACATCAATCGTGTAGCTAAGGGTTTGAAACATGTAAAAGGAGATGCCTACAGGTAAAATTACATCGAGCACTTGCAGTGCTTCATCTGCTTGATCCTCTGCGTACATCAAAACATTAAGATTCTCTATTACAAAATTGATGTACTTAAAATAAACCAGCAGGCCTATGTTTAAGATAATACTAAATCCAAGAATTAACTTCCGAGAAAGCGGTTTTTCGTTATTCGATAAAAATATTCCTGCGAAATAATCGGTAAAAGTGAATGCAAAAATGAGGAGGATGTAAATCGGATTCCAACTCAAATAGAAGTAGTAACTCGCTGCCAACAGCACAAACACCCTAAACTTATGCTGCACGGCATAAAAGATGATTAAGACGATTGGTAAAAAGAGTAAAAACTCTATCGAGTTGAAAAGCATTTAATAAAATTAGTTAAAAATGCTTTCTGTTAACCTCGTCACCTTCGTGATTCATATCATTTATAATCATCAAATCAAACGAAATGCGGCCCCCCTCTCTGGCAGAGCTACCGTGTATACACATCTTTATACATCTTCCAGCCTTCGAATATATCATAGAATCTCATTAGTCCAATCCAGAGTGTTGTAATACCTGGTGGCCTTTCTGATTTGTATCCTTTCCATCCACCTAGTCGAGCTATAGTC
>JABSPQ010000387.1 GCA_013214205.1 Flavobacteriales bacterium | reverse complement strand
GACTATAGCTCGACTAGGTGGATGGAAAGGATACAAATCAGAAAGGCCACCAGGTATTACAACACTCTGGATTGGACTAATGAGATTCTATGATATATTCGAAGGCTGGAAGATGTATAAAGATGTGTATACACGGTAGCTGCTTAGAGAGGGACCGAGGGAGAGTCATTTCCATTGCTGCTCCTCGCCTAGTCTATCCACCACAGCGAACTCCGTACGTCGATTCTTTTTTCTTCCCAGCGGATTATCCGACCCATCCGGATTGGTATTCGGTGCAATCGGTTTAGATTCTCCCAAGCCCGTTGCTCCAAGTCTGTTTCCATCAATTCCTTGTTCCAGCATATAATCCACCACGCTCTGCGCTCTTTTTTGCGACAGTTCAAGATTAGATATTACAGAACCTTTACTATCCGTATGCGACGAAATTTCAATAATTAAATCAGGATTATCTTGTAAAATCGCCAACACAGTAGTGTCTAGAATCTTCTTCGATTCTTCCGAAAGCATATCGCTACCAAATTCGTAATAAATATTTTGCACCTCAATAGGGTCTCGCGAAATAATTTGAATTAAAAAATCCTTTCTTAACGTATCAGACTCTTCCATATTTATGGTCGACAATTGATAAGAAGCATTAAAGCAACCCATCTTCTTTGCCTGCAAAACATACTCTTTATTAGGTTTAAGTCGCAAAGTAAACTCATTACCAATTACAGGAACCACCTTAATAAAATGCCTTTCATCCGATTTTTCGTCCTTCAAAAACACCACAATTAAACCAATTCCATTGTCCAATGTATCCACCTCCTTAGGAATCGGTTTCATGTTGCCCACCAGCAACCTATCCATATATCTTAAAACCTCAAACTCATAAATGTCATCGCAACACGTTTCATTATACAACGACTGTCCACCCTTTCTGTTCGAAGTAAGAAAACCACCCTTATCATCTTCATTCAAAACAAACCCCAAATCATCCGCAACCGAATTAATAGAACCGCCCAAATTTTGCACATCGTCCCATTTCCGTTTCTCCCCAACCGTTTTAAAAACATCCAAACCACCTATATTCTTATAGCCGTTAGAACTAAAATAAAGCGTCCTCGAATCCTGATCGTAATACGGAGTAGCCTCAGTTCCTCCAGTATTTAATCTACCAGCGTTTTTAGGTTCCTTGTAATCCTTTTTCTTCGAATTATATTCCGTGTACCACAAATCCATTCCGCCTTTTCCACCAGGCCTATCGGAAACAAAATAAATAACCTCGCGACCAGTTTTAGAATCCAATGTTACCGTGGGGTGCGAAGTAGTGTAGCCCGGCAAATTCACTAAATCGTTAAATCGCTTAGGAACGCCCCAGCCCCTACCAACTCGATTAGTAGAATACAAAGCGCATATCATTTTGCCGCGCGAATCCTGTTTACATTGCGAGAAATAAAACTTCGTTTTATCAACAGAAAAAGCCCCATTGGCAACATCTAAATCAACCGAATTAAAAGGTCCATCCCATTCTCCGTTAAACTTCCAAACCTCGCCCTCTTTAACAGCGCTATAAAACTTTCTGGTAGGTAACACCAAACTATCTTGCTCAATAGCATTATATATTTTCTTCTCACTTTCGCGTAACGAACCAAAAACCAACTCGCCTTCAGATATCGGAATTGGCGAAAAATCTATGTGCGGATTGTTTATTTCTTCGGGCATTTTTTTCACCTCAAATTCAAACTCTTCTATCGCATTAGCAATAGCATAGTCGCAACCAAGCAATTCCGTTTTTCCCAACTTTTTCAAACTGGCATCCTTGGCCGAACTGGCAACTTTAATAAATGCTTTTAATGTTTTTTTTGCTTCGGCATGATTGCCATTTTGCTTTTGCATTACACCCAAATAGAATAAAACCTCAGGGTGTTTGTCTAAAAACTTCCCGTTTAGTTTAGCATAAGCTGCCTCTGCTTGCACATAATCATTTGTAATTCGGTACAAATTGGCAATCTTAAATTGATAGCTAGCCTTCTCTGGATTTAGTTCAATTAGTTTTTTATAGAATTCGAGTGCAATTAACAAATTACCTTGCCTAACAACATGACCGGCCTTTTTCCTAATAACCCTTTCCTTTTCACCCTCAAAATCAATTTTATCCGATTGGGCAAAACTATGCTGCATTGCAAAAAGCACAACAATAAACACCACCCATATTATGTCAATCTTATTCCGCATCTAATATCTAAAGCAAGGCAAAAGGGCATAATCTGTCTTAGAAATAGGTGCTGTATAAACAATAGAAACCTCGAAAGACGCCTTACGCGAATCCACTCCACTTAAATCCGAAACATTATAATCGTAACTAAAACCAACATCAAAATTCGAATACCGCAATCCAACCACAGGATAAATGGCATCGATGGTTCTTCCAAAACCATGTCGGTAAAATAATCCTGCCGTCATCCAAGAAATTAAATCAAAGCCCGATTTAATTTTAGCATTGCCGCCAAACAAAACCACATTAGCCTTAGTTGTCCACATTAATTGCATTTTGGGTTCAATAATAATTTTAGAACTAAGCCTATAATCCGCCATTACGTGAACTACCTTCCTTACTCTCAGGCGTTCCGAAGATGTATTAAAATGCGAATCGTTAGGCCGATTTATGTGATTTAACGCAAAACCAGCATCGAGGGTTAACTTATTGAATTCTCTTTTCCAAGCCGAACCAAAATTCAGATCTAAATAAGTTGAGGCATTGTTTACGCCATTCTCGTTATTGGGCAATGTATTATCAAATGTTCCATCGGGATAATAAACCCACTGATTTGGGAAGAAATAATTACTAAAATCGGTGCTTCTAAAAACAGGTCCAAATTGCACACCTACCCTAACATTGCTTTGTCCCAACTCCAATTGATAAGCCGTACTTATCAAAATTTTATTTCCGGTTATGCTCAAGCCTTCAAAATTATCCTGAGTGAAAATCACTCCAATATCCACTTCCTCATCAGAAATAAAAACAGGTTTATTGTAAGCCAACATAAAACTCCCAATGCCATCATTCCCATTAGCAACCTGTCGCCATTGAGTTCTATAATTGGCAGTAATTTTAAAATCGCCGATATAATCGCCTGTTTTAGCAGGATTTAATAAATCGTCGGAAGTATAAAACTGCGACAAGTGAATATCTTGCCCATAAGCGGATGAAACAAAGACCAAGAAAACTATTTGAATTATAAAAAGATATTTCATCGATTACCAGTACACCGGTGCAGCATTACAAAAATTAATCATTCGTTTATATTGCCCATTGGTAAAAGATAGCGGTGCGCAATAATAAGGCGACATAAAGTTGTCGACCAATGGGTCGTAATAAGTATCGTTCGCATCTTTTTTCTTCGATATAAAAAGACAAGAGTTTATATTATAATGGTCTTTTAATTCTCCTTCAAACGGATCGGCCGGCGTATCGCAAACCATATCGCCAGCTGTGGTGCAATTGCTACCATCAACCAATTCTTCACCATACCCACTATTGGTATCCAACAAACCAAAATAACCTCCCATTTGGGTAGTAAGTCTGTTAATAAAGTAAAGCCCGATACCTTTATTACTTAAGGAAGTAATACCAGATACATCTGCAAAACCTGTTTCTCTCAAGGGATTTTTCACAAATTCGAAAACATATATGTTAATGGTATGCGGATTATTGTGCAAAGTTTTTATGTCTTCCCAATCGGCATTTTTAATCAGTCTTGCATACCTCCTATTGTCTATTTCTTCATACTCACATGCTTCAAAAGAAATACAAATTGGTGCAAAAGCTTTGTTCAAAACATCAATTTCATCTTGAAAATCTGTAGGCGTTGTCATGGGATTTTCATCATCATTTAAAAACACATGAACCGATAAAGAGAAAATTCTATTAACACATGGCAAGCTTTCCTGAGCCAATGCTGGCGCGGTTAAAACACAAATGCATAAAACACCGTATAATCGATTCAAAATATTCATTTAAATAAATATAACACTGATAACAACTCCATGACTAACGTAATTTTTAATTATAAAACGCAACAATGCAACTAAGGGTTCTATTCGCTTTATATTTATTTCTACCAATTAATGCAAATGCCCAAGATCTTACTGCAGATGTGGTAACGGGCTGTTCTCCATTAACAGTAAATTTTTCGACATCTAATACTGTCGATTGTTTTTGGGAATTCGGAGACGGTTCCAGCGCACAGATTTGTAGCCCCTCTCATGTTTTTTCAAACAACTCAAACGATTCGATAGTTTACTCGATAGAATACAGAGAAACTTTAACTGGAGAGATTTTAGAATCGATAAATATTACCATTTTACCTAATATAAAACCAACCATTGTTGCAGTAACGCCAACAACTGGTTGCATCAATACCATCTTTACCGTTAAAGATTCCACCACGTTTCCGCCAGGAATTGAACCGATTAAATACAGTTGGACATTTGGCGATGGTGCCGGTGCAACAGGTAGTATGCCCTCCAATAAATATTCTGTTCCAGGTACCTTCGATTTATCTTTGGAGATCACAACCAACATTCCGTCGTGTAACATAACCGACACCTTTCCCGATTTTTGTACATTTTCTAAAGCACCTCAAGTTAGCGCTTTCACAAATCCAGGGTACCCAATCAGGGCTTGCGAACCTCCGTTAGACGTACGTTTTATAAACAGTTCGGATAGTGCACATTTAAAAATGTTCTGGAAGTTCGGCAATGGTGTTACCTCTACAAAATACCATCCTGAGATACAAACCTACTTAGAAAGTGGTATAATACCTTATCGATTAACTGCTACCGATACAAACAATTGTTCGTCAACCTCCAATCAAAGTATATCGATATTTAAGCCATTGGCTAAAGCCATATATCCTGATTCTGTTTGTTTAGATTTAGAATACCTTATTCTAGATTCGTCATTGGGAGGTTGGTCGTCGTGGGATTTTGGATTGGCTAAATTTATTGATACGGTTGACACCTATAATCAAAAGGTTAAGTTTTTAACGCCAGGTAATGTCGAAATTCTACTTACCCACCAAGATAATTTTTGCGAAGATGTGGATACCATTAAAATATTTGTTCAAGATTATCCATCAGTTTCATTTACGTCAAGTCCTGGATATACATGCGAGGATAGCGCATTATTTGAATTTACTCCGACTTCCACCAGTAACATTGCAAGTTGGTTCTGGATCTTTGGCGACAACACTTCGTCCTATGAGCAATACCCAACCCATCTTTTCAATATCGATAACCTGGAAGAAAATGTTAAAAACCGAGGACTTTATATAATATTAGATACCCTTAAAATTCGTACTACAGTTGGCTGCTATGCAGAAGCCGCTTTAACGGATACCATTTGGGTACCAACTGCCCGAACTATACCCGATTTGGTATCGGGATGCGCTCCATTAACAATAAACTTCAACAATCTCAGTACTTCCGTAGAGCCTATTTTGTCGTGGGATTGGGATTTGGGAGACGGAACAATATTTAACGTAACAAAAGATTCTGCAATTACCCACACTTATACCGACACTGGCACGTACGAGGTTTATATCAACCTAGTAAATGATGCAGGGTGTAAAGACGTCTCTTACCCCATCGAAATTAAAGTTGGAGATGCCGTAACCATTGATTTTGCCGTAGATAAATCTAGTATTTGTTTAGGCGAAACTGTGAATTTTTCCAACCTCACTCCTATTTATTATGTAGACGAATGGAGATTCTTATCCGATTCAAATCGGCTTTTCCATTGCTTTGGTCAGGATAATGTAAGTTGGCCTTTTAATACCAATGTAGGTTTTTTCGATGCCAGCTTAACCGCTGTTTTCAACGGCTGTGCTAGTACAACAACCAAACCTAATTTAATTGAAGTTAAAGGCCCTGTTG
Source organism: Flavobacteriales bacterium (assembly GCA_013214205.1). GTDB lineage: Bacteria > Bacteroidota > Bacteroidia > DT-38 > DT-38 > DT-38. Next base: position 12,489 of record JABSPQ010000387.1, on the reverse strand, counting down.
CACATTTTGAATACCAACAGAATTGCGACAGTGTTTTTGTGGTTGAATTTACCAGTACAAGCAACGGCGAAGAATCTATACTTTGGGATTTTGGCGACGGTTCCAGCTCCACACAATCTCATGTTTACCACACATATGCAATCTCCGATACCTTTAATGTTGTATTGTGGGCATACAACGGCTCCACTGGTTGCACACCAGACTCCACGAGTAAAACACTCATGATTAAAAGTCCTATCTCGAAATTTATAAGCGATTCTAATTTTTGTAGCGAATTCGCATATCCTTACGACGCCGCCATTTCACAGCAAGTAACCAACAATACATATAGAGGCTACAGTTGGTTTTTTAGCGATACCACCAAAAGGCCCATTACTGTTGGCAATCCCAATTATTCGATTATACACCCTAACGATGGTGCTCAAACGGTTGGACTAGCTGTTTTTGATGCAAATGGATGCACCGATACTTCTTGGCAAAACATTGTGGTTGGCTCTGTGGTTCCTGGTTTCGATTTAACCGATCACGACATTTGTATGCCAGCTCCTGTACAGTTTACCGACACCTTTTCTTCTCCTTTTCCTATTGCCGAATGGTATTGGGAATTTGGCGACACTTTAAAATCAAACGACGAAAATCCATTACACACCTACAATATTTATGATATGGATTCTATAGAAGTTCAGTTGATTGCCTTTGATAGCATTGGTTGTTTCGACACTGCTTGGGTTAATATTTACACTTACAAACCAATATCCCAGCTAATCAATCCGATTAGTGCAAAAGATTCAATTTTTATAGCTTGTTCCGACGATAGTTTAACTTTTGCGGCCGAAGACTTTAGAGAAAAAGGATCTCAACTTTTGTTCGAATGGGCTTTCGACACCCCCATGGACACAGGTATTTCTATTACCCGGCATTTCCCTGTTAGAGAGGACACCATCGTAAAGGTTTATTACACCGAGGTAGGTTCTAATTGTAAAGACAGCTTGGATCTTTACCTCACCATAGAAAGTTCTCCAACAGCAAGTTTCTTTACCAACATTGCCGAACTGGGTGGTTTTTGTGCGCCTCAGCAGGTCGCGTTTATGGATTCTTCTGTTTCTGACGACGAAATAACCAATTGGAAATGGAACCTCGACAATGGTCATACGCCCGAGGTTCAAAACCCTATTGACGTTTTCACAGAGGGTACTTTTACTGTAGAGATGGTTGTGTATACGCAGGCTGGATGTTCGGACACATTGGATACAACCTTCACTGTAACCAGTCCGATTGGGACTTTTACTATCGACACCAACGATATTTGCAACAGCGACATCATTACTTTCGATACCACTGGTTTTTCTTCGGTGGGCTCGTGGGTTTGGGATTTTGGCGATGGCGACACTTTGTCTAATGTTGGATCGTCGCCGCATAGGTATAAAATTGTGCCCAATGGAGGCTCCTCCGTTGCCAAATTAATTGTTTACGATGCCACCGGGTTCTGCTCAGCCGTTAGTTCCAAAGATATTTTCATTCATGAAGTAAAGGCCAATTTTGAACGAAATACAGAAACTGCCGACACTTCACTTTGCCTTGGCGAAACCATGATGTTTACAAACACATCGCTTAATGCCGATATATATAAATGGAATTTAGATGATGGAAATGCTTCTACTTCATCCACCAATTTTAACCATACTTATACCGAAAGCGGAAATTTCAATGTTAAACTTATGATTGAGGATGCGACTTATGGTTGTAAGGACACCTTAGTAAAGCTTGCGATTATTAATCATATTCCTGAAATAACTTTGGTAAGCGACACCTTTTGTTATTCTCAAACCAGCAGGATAATTATGGATTCCAATTTATATAAGCCATCTGATTACTCCTATACTTTCGGGCCATCCAATCTTATTTTAGATGGTACCGACTTCCCCGAAATTACTGTTGTAAATCAGAGTTTATATACGGGTTATGCAACCGACAAAAATTCGGGTTGTGTAGGATCGAGCTCTGCATCGTACTTAATAATTGAAGAAACGGGTTTCCCTCCAATGTGGGATACGCTTGTTGTTGAAGGCAATACAATTACTTTACCCGTAATAAAAACGGATAGTATGTGGGTTTTCGATTGGGAGCCACCCGAAGATTTATCGTGTTTAGATTGTAGCAACCCTACCATACTGGCAACGGATTCTACTTCCTATCTCCTTTCTATTTCCGACATAATTGGCTGTAATCAATCCGAGATTGAATTTGTGGTAGGTGTTATAAACGAATTAAAAATTGAATTGCCCAATGTATTCACCCCTAATCAGGATGGCAACAACGACGTAATAAGCGTTTATGGTTGGGCAATTAAAGATTTGGTTTACTTTCAAATTTACAATCGTTGGGGCGTAAAACTTTTCGAAACAGATGTACTCGAAGAAGGTTGGGATGGACTGTACAATGGCGTGCTTCAAAACAACGACGTTTATATTTACAAAGTAGCCGTATTAAGCTATCACGACGAAGAAGTAGCCAAAGAAGGCTATTTTACGCTAGTGAGGTAAATACACCTTATAACTTTCATTAATGTTAGGCAAATTATGCTGTAACTAGTGGCATTGTCACTACTTTTGCAGCAAAATTTAAAGGACTTTACGTCCCATCATTTTAATGAAATACATCCAGAAGTATTTATTCTCTACCACATTAACAGGCATCTTACTCATACTCTTCGCCGTAGTATGCGCTAAAGCCACATTTATAGAGAATGATTTTGACACAGCAACGGCACAGGAATATGTGTATCATGCACATTGGTTCGAGTTTTTATTGATTCTGCTTACGGTAAACCTAATTGGCAACATCATTAAATATAAAATGTATGCCAGTAGGCAGAAAATATCACAGTTTTTAATCCACTCGTCATTCGTTGTTATTCTTATCGGAGCTGGTATTACCAGGTTCTACGGCTATGAAGGAATGATGCACATTCGCGAAGGGCAACAGAGCAATGAGTTGTTGCTAAATCAAAAGTACCTTACTACGGTTATTAAAAATGGCGACAACAAAATAGAGAGCATGGAAGCTGTTGATTTAGATCGACAAAACATTACCAATTTCAAATTCTCTAAAGAAATAGACGGCAAACAATTCGACTTTACCTTAACCGATTTCATTCCAAATGCTACCAAAACACTGATAGAAAATGAATCTGGCGAGCCTCAAGTGGCGCTAATGATTCGTCATAAATCGGCGGTTAAAACAGCTTTCCTCAAAAGAAACGAATCAGTTATTGTTGGAGGTGTTACCATTTCGTACGACGATCCTACAGAAACAGCCGACTTCATTATTCGTACAGATTCTGCTGGCTTGGTATTTAAAGCGCATCAGCAATCAGATAGAATGTCGATGTTGACCCAACAAACAGAGATTTTAGACAGTGGAGCATTCCACGTTTTTGAGAAAAGACACCTTTACGGAGTGTCGGATATGAACGTAGTTTTAAAAGATTACTTCCCTAAAGCTGTTGTTAAAACAATGCCTGCCGAACAAGAAAACGGTAAAAATGCACTCACCTTTATGGTTGCTTCAAATGGCGAAATGGGCAAAACAACCATTTGGGACGAATCTCAATTTCAGAATCAATTTGGGTCAGTTCAAATAGGCGATCACACGGTTTCGTTGCATTACGGACAAGGAAAAATTACGCTTCCATTTCATGTAAAACTGAGAGATTTTCAATTGGATAGATATCCTGGTTCTAACTCCCCTGCTTCGTTTGCGAGCGAAGTAACGCTAATTGACAAAGAGAATGGTGTTGAGGAAGAATTTAGGATTTTCATGAACAATGTACTAGATTATAAAGGCTACCGATTCTTTCAATCTTCTTATGATGAAGCAGATGAGAAAGGAACTGTACTTTCTGTTAACCACGATTTTTGGGGAACTTGGGTTAGCTACTTAGGCTATATATTATTGGCGTTGGGAATAACAACCAATTTTTTTAGCACTAAGAGCAGAATGCATGATTTGATTAGAAGAATCATAAAACTAGCTGGAGAGCGAAAAGCATTGATGACAATTGCTTTATTGGTCGCTTTAAGTTTTAACGTTAAAGGAGCCAGCGATACGGTTAAGCTAGACGAGAAGTACGTAATTAATAAAGCACATGCAGCCAAGTTCGGCAGACTCTTAACGCAAGATCAATCTCATAAAGGGCGATATAAGCCAATCAATACAGTTGCCAGCGAAGTAACGCGTAAAGTAACCAAGTCGGTAAACATGTTTGGTTTGGATGAGAACCAGTTGCTTTTAGGCATGATGATGTACCCACATCAATATCAAAAACTGCCTCTTATCTATATCAAAAGAGGTAAATTAAATAGCAAGGAGCTAAAAGACAAGCTGGGTATAACTGGCGATTATGCTTCGTTTATGGACTTTTTTGTTGGCAAAACTTTCGAATACAAACTGAAAGGCGATTTGGAAATGGCGAATCAAATTGATCCCAAATTCAGAACCAAATACCACAAAGACATTATAGCTGCCGACGAGAGATTCAACATTAGCTTTATGACTTACATGGGTCAAATGCTCAACGTTTTACCCATTGCTGGTGCCGAAAACGATAAATGGTACAACAGGCAAAACATCATGGAACTTACCGATAGTACGGAACAGACGATGTTTCTTCAGAAATATTTCCAAGCTTATTTTCAGTTTATTGTAGCGGCTCAAGAAGAAGGCGACTGGACGGATGCCGACGAATTAATTATTGCCTTGGGGAAGTATCAAAAAAGAACGGAATCAGCTAAAGACTACCCCGACAGTTTAATTGACTTAGAGTTGAAGTACAATGAAATCAATATTTTTTTGGCGTTAAGAAAGTATTACGCGCTAATTGGGTTTGTTGGCCTCATCATTTCAATGATTTCGTTGCTCTCTGGTAAATTCACAAGCAAATATTTCGATTACCTCGTAATTGGTGGGGTTGCACTTTGCTTCTTAGCTCATGGTACTGGACTTGGTGTTAGGTGGTACATATCTGGCCATGCGCCTTGGAGTAATGGCTACGAAGTAATGATTTACATTGCTTGGGTATGTGTATTGGCTGGGTTAATATTATCGAAATGGTTGCCAGTTACCGCCCCTGTTACCGCGTTGCTCTCTGCCCTATTGTTATGGGTGGCTAGTTTAAGTTGGTTAGATCCCGAAATTACTTCATTAGTACCCGTATTAAAGTCTTATTGGCTCACCATTCATGTTTCGTTAGAATCGGGTAGCTATGGCTTCTTTGGTCTTTGCTTTATGCTTGGCCTGCTTAGTCTTTTCGTAATAATATTTACAAGCAAAGAGAACAGACGTGCACAAATCACACTTAAACAATTGCGTTACGTAAACGAAATCATAATGACCATCGGCTTATTTATGATTGGAATTGGTACATTTTTAGGCGGTGTTTGGGCAAACGAATCGTGGGGACGTTATTGGGGCTGGGACCCTAAAGAAACGTGGGCATTGATTTCTACATTAATCTATGCGTTTGTATTGCACACACGTTTTATCCCCGGACTTAAATCTATTTACACGTTCAACTTTTTATCTGTAATTAGCATTGCTTCCATAATGATGACTTATTTCGGAGTGAATTATTATCTCTCAGGCCTCCACTCCTACGCTACTGGCGATCCAATTCCAATTCCTGAATGGGTATACTATTTCATCGGATTTATATTCGCAGTTTCTTTAGCGGCTTATTTTAGAGTAACCAATAACAAACAAGATGGAGCGGAAGGATAGATACAACGACTACTCTAGTTACATTAAAAAAACGTTTGGAGAACGTGCGCAAAAGGTTTCTTTAGATGTTGGTTTTACGTGTCCAAATAGAGATGGCAGCAAAGATTTAAAAGGCTGCACCTACTGCAACAACGATACTTTTAGCCCTTCTTATTGCGAGCCGATAAAAAGTGTTACTCAGCAACTAAACGAAGGCATCGGGTTTTTCTCTAAAAAATATAAAGCTCAAAAATACTTGGCATATTTCCAGGCGTACAGCAACACCTACGGACAAGCTGATGTTTTAAGAACACTTTACGACGAAGCTTTAGCCCACCCCGAAATTATTGGTTTAGTTATAGGAACACGTTGCGATTGCGTTAGCGAAGAGATAGCAGACTTACTAGAGAGCTACGCTAAAAAGTGTTACGTTTCGGTTGAGTTTGGTATTGAAAGCACGTTGGACAAAACCCTCGACAGAATTAACCGTTGCCATACCTTTCAAGAAACCATTGATGGCTACAATTTACTTAAGGATCGCGGCATTCATTTAGGCGGACACATGATTTTAGGTTTGCCAGGAGAAACGCAAGAAGAAATTTTAGGACATGCCGCAAGGTTGAATCAATTGCCGTTGGAAACGTTAAAAATTCACCAACTTCAAATTGTGAAGCATACCATGATGGCATTTGAGTTTAAAAAAGAACCTGAATCTTTTCAGTTATTTGAATTAGACGATTACATCGAATTGGTTTCGGATTTCGTTACCCAATTAAGACCAGGTATTGTTATTGAAAGATTCGTATCAGAATCCCCTGCATCCTTATTAATAGCTCCCAAATGGGGACTTAAAAACTTTGTGGTTACCGACAAAATATTAAAACGCCTCGAAGAAAAGGATGCGTGGCAAGGCAAAGCATACACAGAACTTAACGAAGAGCTGGCGCAATGAAAGTGCACATTAAACTTTTCGCTGCAACAGCAGAAGCCACAGGAATCGAAGAACTCACCTTAGAGGACTTCACCGACATGGCGGTACTCCAAGATTACCTTTTCAGACAATACCCTGCCCTCAAGGATTTATCTTTTATAATAGCCCATAACCAAGAGGTTAAACAATTAGATTTCGCATTAGAAGACGGCGACGAAATTGCGATTTTGCCCCCCTTTGCTGGAGGTTGATTGAAGTATGTCGGCTCCGATCTGATCTTTCAAGCTTGCAACTTGGAAGACGGAGACTAAATCACAAAAAAACACACCCCATTTTCGTTCTTTACGGGTTTAAACCCCTCTCAAGAGCTACCGTGTGTACACATCTTTATACATCTTCCAACCTTCGAATATATCATAGAATCTCATTAATCCAATCCAAAGTGTGGTAATACCAGGCGGCCTTTCCGGTTTATATCCTTTCCATCCACCTAATCGAGCTATAATCCAAGTTGTATGTGATAAGGATTCTTTAAGGAAAGGGTTTTGAAGTTTTTGAGTTTTAGCAGATGTCGATTTAAAATTTTTCTTCTTCTTTTTTTTTCTGCCAAATTTTTGTTTCGGGGCTTTCCCTGGTTTTGAGACGCATCGCTGTTTGGTACACAAGTGAATTCCATGTTCAAAATGAATAGCCAACACCCCAGGAATTAATACTTGCGCGTCGCTTTTAGTACTACTAAATAAAAATATAATTACACAAGTTGCGATGAGCAGAGATCTCATTCATTTTTCCTATTGGTTCACTTAGTTAGTGTAAGCTGTTGAGGAAAAGTTACTTTACCTATAGCACGCAACAACCCCATACTATTAGTAAAGAAACATCGTTGTCGTTTATATTTGTAAATATGAAATTGACTAAAAAAACCAAAAAGTTCCTGATATACGCATGCTGCATTGGCTGTTCTCCGTTTGTATTAATCGCAATTTCCAACTTCGCTATCGAACAAAATGCAAAGACTAAAACGTTTTCAGAAATCTCTCAAATCGAAAAGAACAAAGTAGGATTGGTTTTAGGAACCATTAAAACCCTTGCGAACGGACGCGTAAATTTATATTTCAAATACAGGATTGATGCCGTTGTGGAACTTTATAAAAATGACAAAATCGAGTTCGTTTTAATCAGTGGCGACAACAGTACCGAGGATTACGATGAACCAACCGATTTTAAAGAAGAGTTAATTAAAAGAGGAATTCCAGAAAAATCAATCTTCCTCGACTATGCCGGTTTCCGCACCCTCGACTCTGTTGTGCGCGCCAACAAGATTTTTGAGCAAGAAAGCATCACGATTATCTCTCAACAGTTTCACAACGAAAGAGCTATTTATTTAGCAGAAAAGAATGGCCTAAAAGCCATTGGCTTCAACGCTAAAGATGTTTCTGGCAAATATGGCATCAAAGTACAACTGCGTGAGTATTTAGCCCGAACAAAGGTTTTTATTGACGTGCTGTTTAATGTGCAGCCTAAGTTTTTAGGGGAGAAGGTTAGTATTGGTTGACTCACCTCTTTCTTCGACAAAGAAGTCGAAGAGTTCTCCTCTCTCTGCCAGAGAGGAGAGGTTATTCAAACATTTCGTTTATTATTTTAATAAATAATATTTATTGGAACGAATGCCATTCCTTTGTCCAGTCCTTTAGGTCTGGACAAAGGAAAACGTATTTAGAAGAGTATCCACATTGAGCAAAAAAAAACGCATGTCACTTCTTTTGCCCTTTCCGTCAGGTGAGGGAAAAGAAGTAGTATTAAGTAAAACACTTCCCTCATTATAGGAATACCTTACTAAGCCCACCAATAGCCCTTCGCTATTATCATAATATACCCTAACTTCGCAAAAGATTAAAGCAATACGGATGCATTCCCCTTTTGAGAGGGGTTAGGGCTGAAAGTCCCGACACTTCGGGTGTGTGTCATACGATTTAAACCTCATGGCAAAAAAGAAACACAAAGTATTATTTGATGGTCCCATTCCTCCACAAAAAGTAGGAGATTCCATCGGGCACCACACATCCAAAACCAACATAGGCGCACACTCCATATTTTTAGGACAAGTTAGAGCCGACGAAATAGACGGTAAAACCGTGCAAGCCATAGAATACTCGGCTTACGACGAAATGGCTGAAAAAAAATTCTACGAAATAAGAGAATTCATCTTTGGAAAATACAGCGAACTTACCTGTATGCATGTGTACCACAGCATTGGCGAAGTTAAAATAGGCGAGATCTCCTTATTCGTATTCGTATCGTCTGTACACCGCAAACAAGCCATAGACGCTTGTGAAGAGATGGTAGAACTCATTAAAGAAAAAGTGCCAATTTGGAAGAAAGAGAAATTTGAAGACGAAACCCATAACTGGGCAGAAAACAAATAAGAGAGATGAGAGATATATCTTGGAAAGTAAACACACTTAGAATCGCCACAGCGCAATCGATAGTTAAGGCATCGCCAGAAACAATTGAAATGGTTAAAAACAAAACCATTCCCAAAGGCGACATCTTCGAGATGGCCAAAGTAACTGGCTTTTTAGCCGTTAAAAAAACCAGCGACGTAATTCCGCATTGCCACCCACTACCAATAGAAGGCGTAAAAGTTAACTACGAAATAGAAGACGATAAAATAATAATTGAAGTAGAAGTAAAAACCATTTACAAAACAGGTTGCGAGGTAGAAGCCATGTATGGCGCCAGTGTTGTTGCCATTACCATTTACGATTTACTTAAACCTATTGACACCAACATAGAAATTTTGAGCACCAAGTTACTCAGAAAGAAAGGTGGTAAAACAGACTTTAAGGACAAGAACCTCCCTCCTCTTACTTCGGCTGTTATTGTATCATCAGATTCTGTTTCGGCAGGTAAAAAAGAAGACAAAGCCGGATTAATTATCAAAGAGAAATTGGAAGGCTACGGCGTTAAAAACGCTGAGTACACTATCATTCCAGATGAACCTAGCCAACTTACCGAAACAATTAACCGATTAGCTGGCACGGTAAACCTTATTATTATTACTGGCGGAACAGGTTTATCCCCAAGAGATAAAACTCCTGAAACGATTTTACCATTATTGGAAAGAGAAATTCCTGGCATGATGGAAGCTGCTCGTACCTATGGACAAGCAAGAACGCCTTACGCCATGCTTTCACGTGGTGTGGCAGGAACCATTGGCAAAACATTAATACTCACATTCCCTGGCTCTACAGGCGGAGCAAAAGAAAGTATGGACGCTTTGTTTCCTTACATTCTACATGTGTTTCACATTATGAACGACGGCAAGCACTAAACACATGTTAAAAGATACTTTCGGACGCACGCACGACTACTTGCGCATCTCTTTAACCGAGAAATGTAGCATGCGTTGTTTTTACTGCATGCCAGCAGAAGGAATTCCTTTGGGAGACGCTTCTAAAATCATGAAAAAGGACGAGGTAATTGCCATTGCTCAAACCTTTGTTGATTTAGGCGTAAAGAAAATAAGACTTACTGGTGGCGAACCTTTGGTGTGCAAACACGCAGGTGAAATTATTGAAGCACTTGGGCAAATGCCTATTGAATTGGCCATTACTACCAATGCAGCGCACATAGATAAGTTTATGCCGTCCTTTAAAAAAGCTGGCCTCACCAATATTAATGTGAGCATGGATTCGTTGAGCGAAGAAAAGTTCAATCAGATTACCAGACGAAAATTATTTGAGACTGTTCAAAACAACATTAAAATGTTGATGGACGATGGCTACACCATTAAAATTAATGTGGTAGTGATGCGAGGTGTTAACGACGAGGAAATTGTTGATTTTGTAAACTGGACAAAAGACACCCCTATTCATGTGCGCTTTATAGAGTTTATGCCTTTCGATGGCAATAACTGGAACTGGGGAAAGGTTTTTGGCTACAAAGAAATTATCGAGAAAGTTTCTAATGTACATACAATAGAAAAACTAACCGATGGCCCAAACAGTACATCCAAGGCTTACCGTGTACCTGGCTTTGCTGGTACTTTTGCAGTAATTAGCTCTGTTACCAATCCGTTTTGCGGAACTTGCAACAGAATGAGACTTACCGCCGATGGCAAAATTAAAAACTGTTTGTTCGGTCAAGAAGAACTTGATTTACTTACGGCTCACCGAAATAGTGAAAGTATCGAGCACATCATCCGTCAATCGGTAACCAACAAAGAAAAACGCTGCGGCGGACTTCCCGAATTTGAAAACGAGGAAGAAATCAAAAAGAAAATGTCGAAACGAAGTATGATTAGAATTGGTGGATAAAATCAGATCTGAGCAAGATTTTTGAGTATTGAGATTATTCCGTTAGGAATACCTGCTCATAAAACTGTTTTCCCTCGTTACTCTTGCACGCACTTTTGCTAAGTATCAAATCTCATGGTTCGAATCCTATCGGGTTCACAGAATAGGACAAACTGGTTTTTTTACGAGTTTGTCCTTTTAGCTTTCCCTCGTAATGCCTATTATGATTGGAAAGTAGCAGAACTGCTTCATTCGTTCTAGTGGTTCGAAATCCATTTTTTGAATACGTTAAATTTTCAGGGAATATCGAACCAACTATCTTTTGTTTGATATTTGTATCTGATTGAGAGTAGATTGCATCTAGGTTTTCGATGAATGAACAACCAAAACTTAAGTAGTCTTGGAATTCGCTATTCATTACCTTGATTTCGGCTTTCTCAACAGACAATTCATTGAGTTTATATTCATATCTCGTCTTCATGCTCTTGTAATCCGAACCAGATATGTTGCCATCGGCAAAGTCGTCTTGAAGTTTGGTAATTCTGTTCTCATTGAGTTCAATTGCCTCATTAACTTTTCGAACTTTAGCACCTTTATTGGCACTGCCATCTTTAAGCTCATTCTTAATAATATCGTAATAGACTTGTGTGACTTCTTTGTTCGCGGTAAAAGTTCCGAGTAGTTCTTCAAACTGAGTATTCAAATCTTGTGCTTTGTACCTTACTTTACAACCTTTCGTGCAGTGATAATAAAAGTATCTGCCACCATTTCCTTTAGATGCACTTCCTGTTAATTTCCTTCCGCAACAATCACAAATTAAATTTCCGCGTAACGGTAAATCATCTTGTTTTTTGTAGACGGGAGGCGCTTTCTTTGTTTTTCCGTTAATATTTTGCTGAACTTGATTAAATAGCGATTCGCTCACAAGGGCTTCGTGTATTGCATCAACAATAATTTCTTCTTCATCCTTGTACGCAGGAATTTTGAGTTTTCCGATGTAAACAAGATTTCTAAGTAATATTGAGAATTGGTTTTTACTACACTTAAATCCATCTTTTCGAAGTTCGGTCAATGCATCCACCTGACTACTTTCTCCAGTTGCCATTATTTCAAATGCTCTTTCTATAAATACTGATTTTTCGTTGGGTACAATAATGGGTTTATTATTGTCGTCTCGTTTGTTTGAATATCCTTTTGGAGCAACTCCAAGAAAGCGTCCTTCTTTTCGTGCCTTTCTCATTCCACTTGTTACATTCATGGAACGCCTGTCGTTTTCTACTTCGGGAAGTATTAAATACCAACCCAACATTACTTTGTTTTCGGGAATAGATAAATCTAAAGGTTGTTCTATTGCTTGAGATTCTACATTGAACTGGACGTTCAATTTATCTAACATGGCATACGAATGAGTTGCATTTCGTGAAAACCGATCCCATTTGATAAAGAGTAATAAGTCTACGTTTCGCTTGTTGGCTTTGATAAACTCAATCATCTTTTTAAACG
>JABSPQ010000386.1 GCA_013214205.1 Flavobacteriales bacterium | reverse complement strand
CCTCCTTCTAAAACTCTGTTACTTTTAGCTCGAATCAGCAAGTCTGTTCTTTTATCAGGAACCGTAGCAAATTGCTCGTAAATATCACCCTCTCTATCTTGAACAATAATTATTCTTTCGGCTTCAGATAGCGTCTTTTTTTGTATTTAAAGATACTTCTATCCAACGGTATGACTCTTTTTCTTGAATTGGAAGCTTCAGGTATTTACGATCGTGTTTTGTAGTCTTATCATTTGATCTATTCCAAATTTTAACATCAGAATAACCAAAAGGAAAGCCACTCCAAGCATCAACTACCAGCGAAGGATGAACCAGAAAACCTAAGCCATATTTCGGAGAATTTGTTTTACCAATAGCTTCATCATGAGCTATCCTGTTTTTGTGGCTGTAAAGATTGATTTCTGTAGTGTCCTGAATACTCAATACAACTCGATCTTTTGTGGCATAGCCACACTGATCTGTAATTTGTTTTGCGATTTCTTCTTCTCTGGTATTATCGTTTCTTAGAAAACGATACCAAGCTTGTTGACTGGCGTTATTATTTGATATCTGACGAATTGAGTGAACACATTTGGTAAATAATTCACTTATCATCTTTCTTGCCCGGAGCTGTAACCTACGATCTCCAAAACATCCTTCAAAGTCTATTTCCATTTTGGGACAACAGGTTACTCGAAATATTTGTGTATACACGGTAGCCAATATGGGGGATAGAGATGGCAAAACAATAGCGTAATATTACTTCGTATTAAAATATAATACAGCAGTGGATTAAATGTGATTTTTAGAACCCACCTATAAAAACAATTTTAAAGATTGGGCAAATGATAAAGTTTTTCCAATGTATTATTCTAGAGAAAAGATACAAAGCGTTGCAGTAGAAAAGATAATTATGACACCATAATACTATATTTGCAAACTAAAATTCTACATACTATATAATGGATACAGCCGAAAATAAAGAGACAGAAACAGGACAAATTCCAAGTCATGCGCAGGTAGTGATAATTGGAGGCGGTGTAATTGGCTGTAATATAGCATATCACCTTACAAAAAGAGGCTGGACAGATGTTGTATTATTAGAAAAAAACAAGCTTACCTCGGGTACAACTTGGCACGCAGCAGGGCTTATTGTTACTTCTGGTTTCACTACAGAAACCTCCATGCAGTTAGCAAAGTACACCAGAGAACTTTACGGAAAATTAGAAGAAGAAACTGGTCAATCTACTGGTTTTAGAGACATCGGACTACTCCAGGTTGCAGCAAACGAACACGTTGAAACAGACCTCAGAAGAAAAGCAGCTTTCAACAAACACATGGGGGTCGATTCTCATGAATTGTCTCCAAAGGAAATTTTAGACATTTAGCCTTTAGCTAAAGTTGATGACGTAAGTCGTGGCTTTTTAACTGTTGGCGACGGTAGAGCAAACCCGGTTGATGTTACCATGGCGTTGGCAAAAGGAGCTAGAAATGCGGGCGTTAAAATTATTGAAGATGTTACCGTTACCGATATCAAAACCAAGGATGGAAAAATTGAAAGTGTTGTTACCGATAAAGGAATAATCACTTGCGAATTCGCTGTAAACTCTGCTGGTATGTGGGGCCGTCAAATTGGCGACATGGCAGGATGTATTACACCACTGCAAGCTACCGAGCACTACTACGCGATTATGGAAAGTGACGAGATGAAAATTGATCCTACTTGGCCAATTTTAGAAGACCCTTCCAAACATGCTTACTTCCGTGAAGAAATTGGCGGGTTAATGGTTGGTATGTTCGAACCCGTTTCTAAAGGTTGGTCGCTTGACAAAGTTGACAACAATTTTGTATTCGGAGAAATTGATCCAGACATGGACAGAATGGTGCCTTATTTAGCTACTGCGCTAGAAAGAATTCCAATGGCCGAAGAAGCAGACCTTAGATTGTTCTTCTGCGGACCAGAAAGCTTTACGCCAGATTTATCTCCTTTAATTGGTGAGTATCCTGAGGTGAAAAACTTCTTTGTTGCGGCGGGTTTAAATTCATTGGGAATTTTAACTGGTGGTGGTGTAGGTCGCTTAATTGCTAACTGGATTGTCGACGGTTTACCAGACATGGACGTGAACGAACTGAACATAGATAGGTTCCAAAGAGTGGATCAAAACAAGAAATTTAGAACAGACAGAAGTACCGAAATTGTTGGCGAGATGTACAAGGTGCATTTCCCGAACAAGCCCGCTTCTACTGGTAGAGGTATTAAAAAACACGTTTTATACGATCGATTAAAAGCGCACGGTGCTGTTAACGTTCAGTCTGCCGGATGGGAAATTCCAGATTGGTACGCACCAGAAGGTGTTGATCCAAAAGTAGCTTGGACTTTCAAAAAGCAAGCTTCATTCGAATATGTTGCCAAAGAACATTACGCTTGTAGAAATGATGTGATAATGATGGAAATGTCGTTTATGTCTAAATTTTTAGTGCAAGGAAAAGACGCATTAAAAAACATCAACTACATCTGCTGTAACGATATTGATGTAAAACCAGGAACTATTGTTTATACTCAGTGGACCGACAGAAATGGTGGAATCCAAGCAGATTTAACTGTTACCAGATTAACGGAAGATCGCTTTATGGTGGTGTGCTCAGATACTACTCACAGACACGTTGAGCAGTGGATGAAAGAACATTTTACAGAAGGAGAACATTGGTCTATTACAGACGTAACATCTGCCTTTGCAATGGTAACTATTCAGGGGCCAAAATCAAGAGCATTGTTAAGTTCGCTTTCAGAAACTTCTTTCGAAACAGAAGACTTCCCATACCTTTCTGGTAAATGGATCGAGATTGATTATGCAAGAGTTTATGCTGTTAGAGTAACTTATTTAGGAGAATTAGGTTGGGAGCTTTATTTACCTGTTGAGCATGCTGTTGATGTATTCGATATAATTATGGAGAACGGCCCTCAATTCAACTTAAGGTTGGCAGGGCTTCAATCATTGACAAACTTAAGATTAGAAAAAGCTTACCGTGATATGGGGCATGATATTGATAACATGGATACACCTGTAGAGGTAGGTTTAGGTTTCGCAGTTAAACTAGATAAGCCGGGTAAATTTATCGGTTACGATGTATTGGCGAAACAAAAAGAATACGGAGTTCAGCACAGAAGATTACTTCAAGTATTGGTGGAAGATCCAGAAGCACAGTTGTTCCACGCAGAGCCTATTTTTAGAAATGGTGAAAGTGTTGGATATGTGAGAGTGGGCGGATATGGTCATCACTTGGGTGGAGCTGTTGGTTTAGCCATTGTTGAAATTGACGAAAAGGTAAACAAGGCCTACATTGAAGCAGGAACATGGACAGTTCAAATAGACGGAAAACTAGAAGCGATGAAAGTTTCTGCCGCTCCGATGTACGACCCCAAATTGGAAAGAGTAAAAGAATTATTGAGATGGAATACAGAGACGAACGTGAGGACGGAATTGTAATCGTTCATTCTGCTCCCGAATATTGTGAGCAAATTGAAGAGCTAGCAAAAATTGTTTTCCCAACTATTGCTGATGAAGATTGCCTGAAGTACGAGCATTATTTGAGTCATACCACTGTTTTTAGAGATGGTCAATACGTTGCTTTGGATGGAGATAAAGTGATCGGCGTTACGGCTACCTTTCGCGATAACTTCGATTTTGGCAACCCTCAACACAACTTCCACGACTACACCGACGAAGGTTTAATCATAAAATCTCATGTACCAGATGGCGAATGGCTTTACGGAATTGATTTGGCGGTTCACCCAGATTACAGAAAAAGAGGCATTGCCAGATCGTTGTACAGAGGCCGTGAAGCTACCGTGAATCAGTCTGATTTAAAAGGACAAATTACGGTGGGCATGATGAGCGGCTATGGAAAGCACAAGCACGAAATGTCGGGCGAAGATTATTACGAAAAAGTTAAAACAGGAGAATTTTATGATCCAACAGTAAGCACACAAATGCGAATTGGCTGGAGAATAGAAGCATTGATTCCAGACTATTTGGTTGAGCCAGAAGTAACAGGAAACTACGGTATTCTTCTCGTATTGGAGAAAGGAAATTTTAAAGGATAAAATCAAAATAATTATGAGCAGCATCAATCTAGTTACCCCGATCCCGGGACCAAAGAGCCAAGAGATTTTAAAGAGAAGAGAAGCTGCATTGCCAGTCGCTTGTGCAAGAGCTACCGATGTTGTGGTGGAAAGTGCAAAAGGTGCTTTGGTAACTGATGTCGACGGAAACACTTTGTTGGATTTCGCTGGTGGAATTGGAATGATGAACGCTGGTCACAGACCTGATGAAGTGGTTAAAGCCATCAAGGATCAAACTGACAAATACATCCACATGTGCAACATCGTTGGATCCTATGAGCCTTATGTTGCGCTAGCAGAAAAACTAAACGAACTTACCCCAGGCGATCACGCCAAGAAAACCATCTTGAGTTGTTCTGGTTCGGAAGCGGTAGAAAACGCGGTGAAGGTGGCTAGAGCATACACCAAACGTCAAGCTGTTGTTGTATTTGAAGGTGCTTACCATGGACGTACTTTGTTGACGCTAACGATGACGAGTAAGTACAAGCTTTTCAAAAACAATTTAGGACCATTTGCTCCTGAAATCTACAGATTGCCTGCACCAAACGTTTACCGCCGTCCGAAAGTAATGACGGAAGAAGAATATTTAGACGATTGTTTAGAGCGTTTTGATCATGCTATGATCTCTCAAATTGATCCTGATTCTATTGCTGCGATTGTTATTGAGCCTGTTCAAGGCGAAGCTGGATTCATTCCAGTCCCTAAAGTATTCTTAGAGAAAATTAGAAAAACTTGCGACGATCACGGCATTGTGATGGTGGC
The DNA here is from genome assembly GCA_013214205.1 of Flavobacteriales bacterium. Taxonomy (GTDB): domain Bacteria; phylum Bacteroidota; class Bacteroidia; order DT-38; family DT-38; genus DT-38. Next base: position 1,576 of record JABSPQ010000386.1, on the reverse strand, counting down.
GGATGAGATTCAATCTGGTTTCGGAAGAACAGGAAAGCTTTATGCGATTGAGCATTACGGAATTGTTCCTGATGTAATTACTTCAGCAAAATCTTTGGGCGCAGGAACACCAATTTCTGCCACCACTGGTAGAGCCAAAATTATGGACAGTGTTCATTTAGGAGGAATGGGTGGCACGTATGGCGGAAGCCCGATTGGTTGTGCTGCTGCGTTGGCCGTAATAGATATAATGAGCGATCCTGCTTTCTTTAAAAGAGCTACCGAGATTGGCAACATGATCAACGATACTTTAAACTCTTGGAAAGACAAATACGACATTATTGGCGACGTTCGAGGTTTGGGAGCAATGAATTTAGTTGAGTTCGTTAGCGACAGGGAAAACCGCACTGCCGACATGACTATCCCTTTGAACATCATCAAAAAAGCTGGCGCAGAAGGTATCATCCTTATCCGCGCTGGAATCTTAAGCAACTGTATCCGTTTAATGCCACCATTGGTCATCACCGATGAGCAATTAGATCAAGGGTTGGATATTTTGGGTAGAGCTATTGAGGCTGTTAATGCGGAGCAATAGTCGGACTTATTGCTAAGGCGTCATGCTGACCCCAGTTCGCATAGCGGACAAGGAAGCAGCATCTTACTCTATCACGATAGTTTCTCCCTCAAAAACCTGAGTTCCACTTATCACTCTCACATGATAAATTCCAGAAGCTACTTCGCCCAAATTAATTTGATTTGAATATTGAGGATTGCTTTCAGCGTATACCACTCTCCCAACATTGTCTACAATTTGAAGAGTCTCAATTCGATTTAAATCATGGTCTATTTTAACTATAAATTGGCCGTTGCTAGGATTTGGATAAACAACCAAAACATTGGCAATATCCTGTTCAACCGACTCGGCTTCCAACTTTGCTAAATGTTCTTCATACAGAACATTCTCTTTATCAAACTCTTTATAAAAACGTTCCATTTCAGACTCAAGGTTTGAGGTGTTTAATAAGCTCTTATACTGTGGATCTGTATCTGTTCCAGTGCACTCAAAAGGTTCAAAATAAATGTGTACATTGTTTGCAGCGGTAACGCTGAACCCAGAAAGTAATTTAACTTGTTTACCCCCTCTTAATACAACATCAGTACTAGTTTCTGGAAAATTTTGATCTGTTGTTACAGAATTGTAGCCATTAATTGGACTATCCCAAACTTCATCCTGCGTATCATGAAAAACATCTAAATTATTTCCATTTCTATAATTAAAAGAATACACCAGCTCATACAAGTTATGCAAAAACAGGTAATCCATTGGATTTATGGCATACGAACCCTCGAGTTCATTAGCGTCTACATTTCTACACCTCGTTAAAGATTTAATATACCTGTTTTCATGATTCCATTCTGTTCCATTATCTTGGCCAAAAATAAAACTAGGCCCTTAGTGGAAAAACCGGTCAATGTGACCACCCCATACCGGAACAATGTGACCAGTGATTTCCGGACTAATGTGACCAGGTGATACCGGAGTATTGTGACCACCTAAAAAAGAGCAAATTATCATAAGCTATTGAAGCGTTAAATT
>JABSPQ010000385.1 GCA_013214205.1 Flavobacteriales bacterium | reverse complement strand
TTTTAGCATCGCGTAACTCTTTCTTTAAACGTGCAATTTCACGACCCTCATCTGTAAGTTTTGGCTTCCCATGGCCTGGAAAACTATTATCCTTATACTCTCGTTGTTCTTTCTTCCAACGATGAATTAGCTGAGCACCGATACCTAACTCGCTCGAGACTTTCGACACATTACCCTTTTCTTCTGATAACTTCATAGCATTACGCTTATAGACAGCTGTATAACTCCTTTTTGTTCTTGACATTTTGCTAATTTAATTTATAGCAACAATATCTTAACAACCGTCCAGTTCTAATGTAGCAAGTCCAGTGTGTGCTTGTGTGTGTCATTGGAGTTAAAATTAAATGACATTATCCGACCATTCTTTTTGAAATATTCTTGCATCTCTGTCGAGTGTTTTAAATTTGTCTTGATGTGGTGTGAAATTGATAGATTCACTTTTTCCCAAGCATAAAACACCTCCTGGAACAAGAGCATCAAAGAATAATTCAATTACCTTATTTTGAAGTTCTGAAGAAAAATAAATCAAAACATTTTTACAAATTATCAACTGCATTTTAGCGAAGTTTTTATCTGTCACCAAATTGTGGTTGGCTATTACAAAATTTTCACTCAATTCCTTTTTCATTTGAATTGCAGAATGCGCTCCTTCAATGTATTCACTTAAACTTAAAACCCCGCCACTGTCTAAATAGTTATTTTGCCATTTTTTGAACTCTCCCATGGGATAAATTCCGTCTTTTAAGATTTTTAGAGAATGGTCGTTGAAATCAGTTGCGTATTGAGTAGTTTTTTTTAGTAATTGATTTTCTGATAAAAAAATCGCCATCGAATAAACTTCTTCTCCGGTGGCACATCCTACATGCCAAACGTTAGAAAACGAATAAGTCTTTAAAAAGGGTACTATGTGCTTTTTGTATGGTATATAAAATTCCGGATCTCGAAACATTTCTGTGACAGTGATGGATAAGTCGAACATAAAATCATTAAAAGTAACAGGGTTATGAATAATTTGCTCTGTAAGGCTCGTGATATGGGATATACAGTTCATTTCCATCCTGTGCTTAATTCTTCGCTTTACCGTACTTCTGGCATATTGTCTGAAATCATAACCATAAATTTGATATACCGCTTCGAGTAGCTGTGTGATTTCAATATTTTCTATTTCTTCTTTTGTTTTAAGCAAAATATTAATAAGTATTATTTGAAATTTAAAAGATCACTCCGAACTTATACGAGGCTATAACTAATACTGTTCAATTTAGGGAATTGAATAATTTCATAAATATATCTATCGTGTCAATTTAGCATTTTACAATAAGACCTCAAATCAATCCCCCTTAATTTGAATACAGCCATACCCTTATCAACGTAAACAAAGTTTGTTCATTAATCGGTTTAGTTAAATAATCGCTAGCGCCTGCCTCAATACATTTTGCTCTATCGTCTGCCATAGCTTTTGCGGTTAATGCAATGATGGGTAATTTTTGATACGATTTCATTTTTCTTATAGATATCATTGTTTCATAGCCATTCATCACAGGCATCATTATATCCATAAGAACAATATTGATATTTTTGTTCTTTTTCAGCATTTCTATCCCTTCTTTACCATTCTCGGCAGAAATAACTTTCATTCCAACACCTTCCAACAGATCCGTCATACTAAATATATTTCTCACATCGTCGTCTACAACCAGAGCAGTCTTTCCTTTAAGTTCAGAGTTAGCGTCGTTCACTAAACTGATCATCTTTTTTCGTTCTGTGCTTAAAGAGGATTCTAAGCTGTGTAAGAACATAGAAACTTCGTTTAACAACCTTTCGGGAGAGCTCGCTCCTTTAACAACAATTCTGTCGGTAAATTTATTTAACGTTTTAAATTCTTTTTTTGTTAGGTCTTTGGCAGAATGTACTATAATAGGAGGCAATTCTGATCTTGTTTTGTTCAGCTCTTTCAGTAATTCAAAACCCGACATGTCACCCAGTTGAAGATCAAGTATAACGCATCTCCATTCTTTAGTTGAAATTATTTCCAACGCTTCTTTGCCAGAAAGTGCGTGAGAAAGTATTATACCGTTAAAACTGAGTAATTCGGAAATTGCATCTTGTTGCATTTGATCGTCATCAATTATCAAAATCGGCTTTTCTTTCTTATCGCCAAAATCTATTAAATCACCTAATATGTTATTAATTTCTTGTTCAGAAGTAGGTTTCGAAGAAAACCCAACAGCACCATTCTGAATTAATTTCATGTCTTTATCTTCTGCAGAAATAATATGTACAGGAATATGACGGGTGCCTAAAGAGGCTTTTAACTGATTTAGCACAACTTCTCCTGAAATATCAGGTAATCCTAAGTCAAGAATAATTGCTTTGGGTTTATATGTTTCTGCCAACTTTAGCCCTTCAATCCCAGAAGTGGTAACAATTGTCTTACAATCTTTATCAGAAACAAATGATTGTAATGTCTTGGCGAAGTTTACATCATCTTCAATTATTAAAATTGTTTTGTCGTTTTTAACAATATTATTTCTGTCATCAGCAATACATTCAAGTATATCTATCGGCGTTACTACAGGGGGATTGTTTTCGTATTTTATTGAGATATCTTTTTCTGATTCTAATTCAACAGCATGTTTTACCGGAAGATATAGTGTAAACACAGAACCTTTATTCACCTTGCTTTCTAAATGAATTTCTCCACCTAGCAGCCTACTCAACTCTCTTGAGATTGTAAGTCCTAAGCCTGTACCTCCAAAATCTCTGGTGGTCGACCCTTCTGCTTGTTGGAATGCTTCAAAGATGTCCTTTTGTTTGTCTTTGGGAATTCCAATGCCCGAATCGGAAATTGAAATTCCTATCATTGGGATTGTCTTTAAATTACTGTTTCGATATTTTATTCCTGAATTTGGCGTGAAGGCCCTTAATATAATATTTCCCTCAGATGTGAATTTGAGTGCGTTAGACATCAGGTTTTTCAGAATCTGTCCTATTCTTTGGCTATCAGATTCTAAATTCGCACCCACCCCTTCTTCGATATCTACAACTAGGTTTAAACCTTTTTCTTCTGCTGTTGGAGCAAATAGACTTTCGGTCATGTTAAAAATTTCTACAATTGAAATTTCCTCAATCAAAATATCTAGCTTACCTGCTTCCACTTTAGTTAGGTCCAGAATGTCGTTGATTAAGGTTAATAAATCCATTCCTCCTTCATGGATTACTTTAGCTTTCTCTATTTGTTTCTCGGTAAGGTTTCCTTCACTGTTTGTCATAAAGGACTTAGCCAGTATGAGTAAACTATTAAGTGGTGTTCTTAATTCATGAGACATATTGCCTAAGAATTCTGACTTGTATTTGGAAACTGCTTCTAGTTCTTCTGCTTTAATTTTAATTATTTCTCTAGAATCTTCTAATTCCCTCTTTTGTTTTTTTATGTCTAAATTTTGTGACTTTAATTCATCTGATTTTAACTCTAGCTCTTCATTGCTTTGCTGAAGTTCCTTGGCTTGTGCTTCAAGTTCTGCACCCGATGCTATTAGCTCGGTAGACTGTTCTTCTAACTCTTCGTTTGAAGATCTGAGTGTCGCTTGTTGTGCCAAAAGCTCTTCGGTTTGCCTTTCTAACTCTTCTGATTGTCGTTGAGTTTCTTCTAATAATTCTTTCGAAGTTACTTGCCTAGTAACACCCTGAATTGCGATTCCCAATTGTTCTTTAATCGCAGTTATGAGCAGCTTGTCAGTTGCTGTAAAACTATCAAGTGAAGCTATTTCCAATAACCCAATAGGAATACCATCTGCAGCCAAAGGGATAAAAGCAACAGCGTTTGGTTTTATCGATAAAAAGTTACTCTGAAGTGCCTTGTAGTTGTTGTTTATATTTTCAATATAATTGTCTTCT
>JABSPQ010000384.1 GCA_013214205.1 Flavobacteriales bacterium | reverse complement strand
GCTGTGCTCTATCTAGCTTCTAACGACCTGGGTGCGGATAGCAAACAAATTACTACGATCTATAAAAAAAGATGGAAAGTAGAAGAGTATCATAAGTCGATCCAATCCAATACGTGCTTTGCAAAATCACCACCAAGAACCACCACTACACAAAAAAGCCATTTTATAGCTTCTATCGGAGCTTTCAATCGGTTTGAATTGATTAAAATGAGGAAGGGTAAAAATAATTTTTGCCTAAAACGCTACATAAATATTATGGCAATGAAAAGCAACAACCGAAGTACAACAGTTATTAACACCCAATTTAGCAAAAGTGTCTTAACATGCGTAACATGAGTTATTAATAAAAAAAGTATCTTTGCTGCGACGTCGAGTAAAAATAAAAACAAATATTAATATAAAAGAAAGCGAAATGAAAACACTTAAAACATTAATTGGATTAGGTTTAGTTGCTCTTATGAGTATGATGGTTGCATGTGGTGATGCTGCAGAACCAGCTGCTGAAGGAGATGCACAAGCACAAGAAGAAACAAGTACAACAGAAGAAGCTGAGCCAGAAGTGGCTGGAAGCGAAGCTGAAGCAGTTGAATTAGCAGAACACGTTTGTAACGACGGTTGTTCAGCTGAATCTTGTAACTTAGTTTGTGGCGAAAAAGGCCATGAGTGTACTGATGCTTGTCATGCAGGTCATGATCACGGTACAGAAGGTGAAGCGGAAGGTGATGCAGACGCAGATGCAAGTGCAGACGCAGAAGCTACTACAGAAAGCTAGTCTTTTAAGTATAGTATTAAAAAGGGGCCTTGTGCCCCTTTTTTTGTGACTTAAACTTTAATTAAGCAAAGAGCATTACGTGTTTACTTTAGCTTGTTCTTTTGAATCTTACCAAGGGTGTTTCTTGGTAATTGGTTTAGTATGGTAAGTTCTCTGGGCTGTTTGTAAGTTGCAAGCAAACCTTTTGTCCAGCTAAATAGAAGATCGATATTCAAAGGCTCGTTCTCGTCTTTAATAACAGCAAAACAAGCTACAACTTCTCCCCAAACATTATCGGGCTTGCCAATCACGGCACATTCTTTAATATTAGGGTGTCGCAGTAAAACATCTTCAATTTCTAAAGCAGAAACCTTGTATCCGCCTGTCTTAATAATATCAACAGAGTTTCTTCCTAGTATTTTGTAATATCCATCGTCAATTTGAGCGATATCACCAGTTTTAAACCAACCATCCTTAAAAGATTCTGTTGTAGCGCTAGGGTTGTTCCAATATGCCGAAAATACATTGGTACCTTTAATATAAATCTCGCCAGGGCCAATTTTTGTGTCATTTCCTGATTCGTCTACCAGTTTGGCTTCTACACTTGGTAGCGTTTTACCAACGTAGCCAGCTTTTCTGTTGCCATTGTAAGGATTGGAGAGCGCCATCCCAATTTCTGTCATTCCATAACGCTCCAGCAAAGTATGCGATGTTATCTGTTTCCATTTTTCAAGTACTTCCACGGGTAGCGCTGCAGATCCCGAAACCATTAACCTGAGACTCTTTGATCCTGCACTCAGTTTTTTTTGCTCTGTTTCGTCAAGATCGTTATAGTAATTAATCAGTTTAGAATAAATTGTTGGTACTGCCATAAATAAACTTAACTGGTTAGATGCTAGTTTATCCCATACGGTTTTTGCGTTAAATTCGTCAAGCATAATGCATTGAGCACCAGACCATAAGGAGCATCCAAGTATATTGATTATTCCATGCGTGTGATGGAGGGGGAGAACTTCCAGAATGCAATCTTTCTTCGTCCAACCCCATGATTTTATTAAGCATGTAATTTGAGAATCGATATTATTATGAGTTAATACAACCCCTTTGGGTTTGTTTGTGGTTCCACTAGTAAATAATATCATGGCATTCCGCTGTGGGCTAATTTCTGGTAGCTCGGTCAGTTCTGTATCTAGCTCAATACTGCTTAAAACGGCAATAGATAATTGCTCCGCTAAAGGCTTGATTTTATCTAAATACATGGGGTGGCACACAAGCATCGAAATGTTGGCATCTTCAAATACATGCTGCCATTCATTTTCTGTGTGTTCTGCACACATGGGTATGGCTATACCGCCTGCCAGCCAGATTGCCCACTGAACGGCTACATAATTAAAACTTGAGGGAACGAGAAAGCCGATTCTGTCTTCATTCAAATCTTTTTTATTAGCAGATTTTAAAAGGAACGAAGCACGTGTTTGCGAACTTAACAATAAGTCTCTATATGTGTAATCTTTTTTGTTGTAAGTGATTGCGATGTTGTTTGGGAATAGATTCGCTCGTTTAATAAGATTGATTGACATAACATGAAGGGTATTTTAGCTATAAGACCATATTACGATGGTATTTTCGGCGTTTTTTCAGTTTTTTGAATTATTTTTAACTCCTTTTCAAATGATCTAATAAGATATTGAACTATATACAAAATGGCAGAAGCAAAAATGACAAAAGTTAAGGATAAAAATCTTTCATCGAAGGATTTTAATTTAAAGACTAAAGACGGAGAAGCAATCGAAGTTCCACATGAAGGTTCTATTGGCCTTTTGGGCCTCGGACACGTAGGTTTGTTTGCATGGAGAGCTAAGCGCAAGGAGATGGGTGTATTCCCTTTTGACGGCGATACGCAAGAAAAGCTTAAGATAGCAAACGAAGAACGAATTGAAAAACTGAAAAAGCAAGCTGAAGAGAAGTAAGCTTTAACGTTTATAAAAAGACTACAATGGGTAAAAGATTAGCAAAAAAAGTATTAGTAATTGGCTGGGATGCTGGAGACTGGAAGGTAATTAATCCTTTAATTGATGAAGGAAAGATGCCAGCGCTCGAAAAACTGATTAACAGAGGTGTAATGGGTAATATGGCTACATTAGAGCCACCTTTCTCTCCAATGTTATGGACATCTATTGCTACTGGTGTAAGAGCCGATAAGCATGGAATTTTAGGATTTACTGAGCCAAGTCCTGATGGAAGTGGAGTTCGTCCGGTTTCATGTACTTCTAGAAAAGTAAAAGCAATTTGGAACATTTTAACTCAGCACGACCTTAAAACAAATGTAATTGGTTGGTGGCCTTGTCATCCAGCCGAGCCGGTAAACGGAGTTACAGTTTCTAACCTTTATCAAAGAGCAAATCATTCTTTAATAAAAGGATGGCCTATGATGTCGGGAACTGTACATCCAGTTGAATTGGAAAGTACATTCAGTACTTTAAGAATTCACCCAGATGAGCTTACACAAGCGCATATTCAGCCGTTTGTACCTCACTGTGCGGAAGTAGATCAGGAAAAAGATGGACGATTAGGTGGCTTATCTAAAATTATTGCAGATACAGCAACTATACATTCTGCTGCTACATGGACAATGGAAAACACCGAATGGGATTTCATGGGAGTGTATTATGATGGAATTGACCACTTTGGACACGGTTTTATGAAATTTCATCCTCCCCAAATGAACGGTGTACCTGATGAGATTTTCAGAATGTACAAGGATGTAATTAATGCTGGTTACAGAATGCACGATATGATGCTTGACCGTTTGGTTGAGTTGGCTGGCGAGGACACTACCATTATTTTGGTTTCAGATCACGGATTCCACTCAGATCACTTAAGACCAGGTACACTTCCTAAAGAGCCTGCAGCACCTGCATTAGAGCACAATCCTTTTGGTATTGTAGTAATGGCTGGTCCTAACATTAAGAAAGATGAGCGGATTTATGGCGCTACGCTTTTAGATATTACACCAACATTGTTAACGCTATTTGGATTACCAGTTGGCGAAGACATGGAAGGGCATGCACTAGTACAAGCATTCGAAGAAGAAGTTGTAGTAGATTCAATTCCTAGTTGGGAAGATATTGAAGGAGAAGATGGGATGCACCCTGCCGATTTAGCTGATGATGAAGTTACTTCGAAAGAAGTGATGCAACAGCTAATCGACTTAGGATACATTGATGATCCAGGTCCAAACCTTCAGAAATCTATTGATAGAACGGCAAAAGAGTTACAATTTAACCTTGCAAGAGTGTTTATTGGAGCCCGAAAATATACCGATGCTATTCCGATCCTTGAAGAGCTTTACAAAAATGAGCCAGACGAATCTAGATTTGCTCTTAGATTAGCTACTTGTTATCAGCAATGTTTTAGAATGGAGGAATGTCGTGAGGTAATTACTGCCTTAAGAGATCTTCAAGCTAAAAAGAAGAAAGATAAAGAAGACAAAAAAGTAGAGCTTGAGGAAAAAGCTGTCGTAATGCGTAAGAAAAGGCAAGACGAGATTGAGCGATTGAAGAAAGAAGGAAAAGATCCTGAAAAGGAGATGAAGAAGAAAACTGCTCGTGGTAGAAAACGTCAGCAGGGTAGAAGCGATATGGTTGAAGGCGCTGGTATGCCTTCAGTAGATTTCCTTGAAGGTTCGTTGTTACTGGGTGAAAACAAACCTAAAGAAGCATTAAAGTGTTTCTTAACAGCGCTTAAAGGCAATCCTCGTTCAACTAAAATTAATTTGCAAGTAGCAAGATGCTATATGCAAACTAAAAAATGGGACGAAGCAGAGAAAAGCTTGAGATTCGCTTTGTCAATCGACCCTGATTTGGCTGAAGCTTATCATTCGCTTGCAATTGGATACCTAAGAAGAGAAATGTATGCTGAATCTATAGAGGAAGCATTAAATGCAGTAGGATTGGTTTACCACTTCCCGTTTGCACATTATCATTTAGGAGAAGCATTGTATCACTTCGGTGAAGTAGAAAGAGCTGGCGAAGCCTTTAATGTTTGTCTGTCTATGGCACCAAACGTTGGTAAAGCACGAAACTGGCTGGTAAAAATCTACGAAGAGCTAGGCAAAACCGAAGAAGCAGAAAATCAGAAAAAGATTTTATCTGAACTTAGTAAAGGAAACATTACAGTTGTTTCTGGTCTTCCAAGATCAGGTACATCCATGATGATGCAAATGCTAGAAATTGGCGGTCATGAGTTATATGTTGATGGCGAAAGATCGGCAGATGAAAGTAATCCTAAAGGTTATTTGGAGCACGAGTCTGTTAAGCGATTAGCAAGAGATTCATCTTGGCTCTCGAAAGTTGAAGGAGGAGCTGTTAAAGTAATCTCGCATTTATTAAAACATCTACCAGCTAAATTTAACTACAAAGTTATCTTTATGGAAAGAGATGTAGAAGAGGTAGTTACTTCGCAGCATGCTATGCTTACTCGTTTAGGTAAATCTAAAGGAGAGGGATATCCGATGAACATTGATTTGGCTTTTAGGAAAAACTTAGAAGGCATTGCTGAATGGGATAAAAAACATCAGAATGTTGAGATTCTTTATGTGAAACACATTGAAGTGTTAAACGATCCTATAGCACATGCTAAAAGGGTAAATACATTCTTGGGCATGGAACTGGATGTTACTAAAATGGCATCTGTGGTAGATAAAAGCCTACATAGAAGTAAAACAATAGCGTCTAAAACTGAGGAAGAAGTTTCATAGTTTTAAACCTTTATTTAGAGTAATTAAAGAGAGTTTCATTTGTAATGAAACTCTTTTTTTTTAATTCAATTGCTTAATCACAAGATGTCGTTGCTCTTACGAAATAATTATCTTGCAAATAAAATATTAGCTTCTAAAAGTTAGTAATATAACATCTCACTTATCATTAAAATACTATGAACATACAATCAGTACCTAAGAAAATCCCAGGAATTACAAATATTCATATTATGCATATTGGTAAAACAGGTGGGCGTGTTGTTGAAGAGGCCATATTGGGCAACGAATTAACAAATAAATGCAAAATTCATTATTTACCATTTAAAGCCCGATTATACCACATTAAAGAAGGAGAGAAAATAATAATATTTATTAGGGAACCATTAGATCGTTTTTTGAGTGGTTTTGAATCAAGGCAATCTCAAGACAATGGCGAATCGCACTGGTCTCCACCGGAGAAAAGTGCTTTTGAATGGTTTCCCACTGCTAATGATTTGGCCGAAGCTATTAGCGATGATGACGAAATAGTAAAGTCTAGAGCAAATTATGCTATGACGCATATTTATCATGTTTCCACATCTATTTATAAGTGGATTAGAAGTGATGAGTATTTTGAAGAACGCCTTTCTGATATTGTAATTATTGCTAATCATGCTCGTTTTGAAGCAGATTTTGATAGAATTAAAGAGTATACGGGGCTAGGTGACGAAATTAAACTGAATCAAGAATTGATTGAGGCGCCTTTCAATCTAAATGAAAAATTATCAGATAAGGCAATCAGAAACTTAGAAGCATGGTTTAAGAAAGACATAGAATTTTATAACAAGTGGAAAAACGGTAAGTAAGGCGAATTCAGAGGAAAAGAGTACTTTGTTAACAATAGGTGTGGTTAAAAAAGAATTTTTAACTACTCTTTAACAATGTAAAAGGTATTAAAAAAATTGTATTATTGTTTGTAACAAACAAAAAAACATACGATATGGAATCAAACAAACAAATGATAAAAAGAATAGCAAGCTATTCAACTGTTGCTGCTGCTGTATTGGCATCTGCTGGTAACGCAAATGCAGAGATTATTTATACCGATGTAGCAGATCTTCAATTATCGCTAGGTGGTACAGTCGAATTCGAAATAGATTTAGATGGCGACGGCGATGATGATTTTATCTTCTATGTTGCCGTGCCTGAAGCACCTCTTTCTTCTCAAACTGCATATGTTGCTGCTCAGGGAATTAGCTATTCTACAAGTTCTGCAACAAATGTTTTTAAAGCTAGCAATAGATTAATAGTTAAAAATATAATTAAAAATAGTTCTTCATCAGCATTAGGGTTAGCGTTAGGTTCAAGTGATACAATAGGTGCATCTGATTCTAATTCTATTATTGGAGGATTAGGGTTTGCTACTATTGGCACTAGTACTTGGATTGCAAGTACTGCTGGCTCGTGGGGATGGCCAGTAGGCGGAAATAAATGGATGGAGAAAGTTGCTACTTCTTCTTCTTCTTTTTCTTATATGGGGAAAGCAGATAAGTATTTTGGTGCTAAATTTGATATTTCAGGAGCAACGCATTATGCATGGATTAAAGCTAGTTTGACTACAAGCGCACAAAGCGGTTTTGCTTTGACGTTCCATGGTTTTGCATACAATACTGTAGCTGGTGAGGCAATTCCAACAGGAGAGCTTGTAGGGATCTCTGCAAGAAAAGAAACTAAAGCTGATGTTTATAGCTTCGGAAAAAACATCCATGTAAAAACGGATAAAGGATCTAGCGTACAAGTTTATAATTTAGCTGGTCAAGAAGTTTATAACGGTGTTACTAAAGGTGCTCTCGAGAAAATTGATATGAGAGGGCACAACGGTATGCACATTGTAAAAGTTGGAAACACTTCTAAGAAAGTTTATATCAACTAGAGGTTTATATATATTACTGCAAAAAGAAGTTTCATTTTATGGAACTTCTTTTTTGTTGTTGAAAACTTGTGAAACAGTCTTAATGCGAGATTGTATTAATAGTTAATTTGTGGTTTATAAAAGAGAGATATAGGTAATTTTTCTCTAATATTGAATTGCAAAACAAATATTGCCTTATTTGGCACTTAAAGTTGAAGAAAATTAAAAACCTTTTTTGAAGGAATAATATTAAACAAACAGATTATGAAAAAAACAAACAAATTTCAAAATAAGTTAACAGCTTACTCTGCTGTTGCAGTTGCTGCATTGGCTAGTGGTGGTGGTGTAAATGCAGAAGTTATCTACACGGATATTCTTGATTTTAGGCTTACACTTGGTGGTAGTGCCAATTTCGAAATTGATTTAGATGGTGATACTATTGACGATTTTGGATTCTTTATTGCAGTACCTAGCTCGGCGTTAGATTTTCAAACAGCTTATGTTGCTGCATGGGGTATCGCATACGATACAGCTAGTTCAACTTCTGTTGCGAATCCAAACAATAGATTAGCGGGTAAGAATAATACTGAGTCATTCCTCGGATTTGCTTTAGATGTTGATTACACAATTGGTCCTGATGCGCAATGGGGAACATATGGTTCAACTACATGGATTGCAAGTTTTGCAGCTACATGGGCATGGCCAGCAGGTGGAAACAAATGGATTGAACAAACTTCTTCCTCATATCTTTATATAGGAAAACCGGATAAGTTTTTTGGAGCTAAATTTGACATTGCAGGAGAAACTCATTATGGCTTTATTTGGGCAAGCATGACTTCTAACGAACAAGGCGGTCCAAGTTTAACTATTCAGGGTTACGGATACGAAACTGTTGCAGATTCCTCAATTACTCCAATGGGTGTTGTTGGTGTTAGAGATAAAAACAATGAAAAAGCAGAAGTATACAGCTTCGGTAAAACCATTCACATTAAATCTGATAAAGTTGCTAGCGTACAAGTTTACAACTTAGCTGGTCAAGAGGTTTATAGCGGTGTAACTAAAGGTACTATCGATAGAATAGATATGAGAAGCCATAGTGGAATGCATATTGTAAAAGTTGGTGGATCTTCTAAAAAAGTCTTTATAAACTAGTTTTTTTATAATAAAATGATTCTTAAAAGGAGTTTTGCAAATGCGAAACTCCTTTTTTTTGCAGCTTTATTTAATGCTGTTAAGTGCTAAAATGGAGCAACTAACAGGTGTTTGTTGTTTGTCGATAATTGCCAAATCAATTTGAAAAGAGCTATATATTGTTATATTTACGTTAGCAAAAAGCCTTACCAAATAAAAGATTCTTTAAAAATTGCGAATTATGAATAAAACAAACAAAAAAATGTTAGCATATTCGGCTGCTGCAGTTGCTGCTATAATTGCAGGAAGGAATGCAAGCGCAAATATCCAATATACAGATCTTGATCCTGATGTGAACATTTCTGCAAGTGGATATGCACTGGATTTAGATGGTGGAGGACAAACGGATTTCACCTTGCAATTAGTTGATTTTTCGAATGGAGCAGCTGCATACACCTACTTTTTTAACAAAGATAACTTTGTCCCAGGTCCCTATAATTTAAGTCCAGCATCAAATACATATACCTCTTATACGACAGGTGCTGTAATGAGTACAGGAACTAAGATTCAATGGCAAGGGCAGAAGGGGTTTGGTAAAAAAGGTAATTTTTCTCCAGCCGCTGGAAATGGATTATTAATAGACACAAATGTGCCTTATTCTGTTTTGGGGTTAAGTATGTATAACAACATATCTGATGATGGATCATTTTCTGGAGGTTTTAACCTAACTGCTGGTTGGGCTCTTAGTGGTGGTGATGTTGGTGGAATTGGCTATAATGCCTCATCTAACACGTTTATGAATATGTTCTCTGTTTCGCATCAAGCATTTTCTACTTATAATTCTTTTGGTGGTGCTGCAGGCGGGGGAATGACTAAATACATTGGATTGAAATTTATGCTTAGTGGTGAAATGAAATATGGTTGGGCTGAAGTAACTTTTGGAACAGGATCAAATCCTAGTTATACTTTAAACGCATTTGCGTACGAAGACGATTCTGATTTCCCAATCCAAGCAGGAATGACAATAGCTACTGGTGTTGAAGGTGCAAGAGGAACCAGAGCAGATGTTTACAGCTTTGGAAAAAATATCCATGTAAAAACAACAAAAGGAGTTAAAATTGAAATTTACAATTTGGCTGGTCAACAAGTGTATACAGGGGTTACTAAAGGAAGTATCGACAAAATAGACATGAGAGACCACGATGGTATGCATGTTGTAAAAGTTGGAACAACTTCTAAGAAGGTTTACATTAACTAAGCTTTTTGTAAAACTATTCAAGAAAAAGAGTTCTGCATCTGCGGGACTCTTTTTTTTATGATAAAATTTATTTTGATTGGCTTACTATAAGCTGGTTGGAGGTTGTGATGTTTGGTTGTAACATTATAGCAACAGCAATACAGGGCAAACGCATCTAATTTTTCATAACCTTACGTAAATACTCGTTATCCCAACCTGCCATTTTTCTTTTTGCCTTAACCCCAATCTTTGCGTCATCCTTCTTTAACAAGTTCAGTGCTATCCTGTTAATTGTCGAAT
>JABSPQ010000383.1 GCA_013214205.1 Flavobacteriales bacterium | reverse complement strand
CTTACCATCAACAATTCAAACACAGGAACCGATGTAGTCACTGCTTGCGATAGCTACTTGTGGATAGATGGGAACACTTACACCGAAAGTAATAACACGGCGACTCACATATTAACCAATGCAGCAGATTGCGATTCGGTGGTAACTATAGATCTAACCATCAACAATTCAAATACTGGAACCGATGTAATCACAGCTTGCGATACCTACACGTGGATAGATGGGAACACTTACACTACTTCAAACAACACTGCTACTCACACATTATTAAACGCAGCAAATTGTGATTCCGTAGTAACGCTAGATCTTACCATCAACAATTCAAACACAGGAACCGATGTAATTACAGCATGTGACACCTACACGTGGATAGATGGTAACACATACACTACTTCAAACAATACCGCTACACACACCTTATTAAATGCAGCAGATTGTGATTCCGTAGTAACGCTAGATCTTACCATCAATAATTCAAACACAGGAACAGATGTAATCACAGCATGTGACACCTACACGTGGATTGATGGAATCTCATACACTACTTCAAACAACACTGCTACTCATACCTTATTAAATGCAGCAAATTGTGATTCTGTAGTAACGCTAGACCTCACGATAGAAGATGGGTACTTTCCTATTGCTACATGTCCAGGAGATCAAGAAGGTAATCTTGATGCATCCTGTAATTTTATATTACCAGATTATACTCTATTAGCACAGGCAACAGGCAGCTGTTCGTCACTTACTGTCTTGCAATCACCAGCTACAGGAAGCATTATTTCAGAATCTTCATACATTACCCTAACTGCTGCCGATGGAAATGGAAACATAAGCAAATGTTCTTTCTATTTATCCTTATATGACAAGGATAACCCTACAGTAACATGTCCATCGGACGATATACTTATATTAGATCAATACTGCGAAGCAGTAGTTCTCGACTACACAACCAATAGCACTATCGTAAATACCTGCAGTACGACAACAAATATCACTCAAATACCGCAAGCTGGAACGATATATTCTATTGAAGGCACAGTGGATATGAAGATTATTATAATAGATGATAATGGAAATAGTGACTCATGCTATTTCCAGGTATTAATAGAAAAAGATGATTTAAGTGGATGCTTAACCGAAATGGTAATAAATGATTTGATTACGCCCAATGGAGATGGGAAAAATGATTATTGGATCATCCATGAGCCTTCATTTATTAGAGGATGTACTGTCATGGTTCTAAATCGATGGGGGCAAAAAGTATTTGAATCCAAAAACTATGAAAACACTTGGGACGGAACTTATAACAACACACCTCTTCCAGATGGTTCTTACTATTATTTCATTCAATGTAATAGCAAGACCCAATACAAAGGAGGCTTAACGATTCTGCGATAAAATAACATATAAAACAGATAGATATGAAATCAACATTAATAACCCTTACACTAATAGCTACATTACTACTGAGTGGTTCTGTCGGGGCGCAGCAATTACCAGAATCTAATTTGTATAACTTCAATAAATATGGAATAAATCCAGCATATGCAGGTTACAAAGAATGCCTAGAAGCTTATGCAAGTCATTTAAGTCAATGGATAGGTGTAGATGCTGCACCTATAACTGATTATTTATATGTACATAATAGCTCAGGTAAAAATACAGGAGTAGGCGGTGGGATAATTATAGATAAAGCCACATATATTAGTCGCGTCTCGACCAAGCTTTCTTATGCCTACAAAATTAAATTGGGAAATAAACATAACCTTCGGTTTGGCTTATCAGCTGTTTTGGGTCATATCAGGATCGATCCTTCTTCCGCTATTGTAGAAGACAAAACTGACCATGTGCTTATGCATGGTGTACAAACTGGTTTTACCTTAGGTTCCGAATTTGGAATATTCTATACCTTAAACTATTTCCAGTTTGGATTGTTTATTCCACAAATCTTTAATAGCCACATTAAATCGGATTTCATAGGCGTAGATAAGTTTACAGATGCTAAACACATAATTGGATATGCAGAATACAACTTTGTTGTAAATCAAAAATGGAAAATAAAACCATCAATATTATACAAAGGTGTGCAGGTTAAAGTATCCCAAATCGATATAAATACAATGGTAGTCTACAATGATGTAATCAATTTTAGTATAGGCTACCGAACCCACATTGGCCCACTAGTCAGATTAGGAATCAATATTAAGGAAAACATACTTTTGGCATATGCCTATGAATTTCCAGCAATAGAGATTCCTGGTTACACAAATGGTTCTCACGAAATCATTATAGGATTCAACTTATGTAACAAAAATACGTCAGTATCTTTCAATTGAGGGTTCTGTCCTTTAGATTAGCAAAGTAAATAATTAGAAGAAAACAGGCTGTCTAAAAAGAGGTTTCTTGGATGATGCTCAGAACTTCTAATTTTACTTATTAACTCATGTTACGCATCGTTAAGCCACTTTTGCTAAACTGGGTGTTAATAACTGTTGTACTTCGGTTGTTGCTTTTTTCATTGCCATAATATTTATGTAGCGTTTTAGGCAAAAATGATCTTTACCCTTCCTCATTTTAATCAATTCAAACCGATTGAAAACTCCGATAGAAGCTATAAAATGGCTTTTTTGTGTAGTGCTGGTTCTTGATGGTGATTTTGCAAAGCACGTATTGGATTTGATCGACTTATGATACTCTTCTACTTTCCATCTTTTTTTATAGATCGT
>JABSPQ010000382.1 GCA_013214205.1 Flavobacteriales bacterium | reverse complement strand
CGTTAATTTTAGGTCTTTAGTTTCCTGATCGAGCTCAGGTTCTGAGAATTTAATTCTGCGATCCGTTATTAAATAGGGTCTGCTGAGAAAGTCAGCAACGACACACAATCGACACTTATTCAATTATTTATGTTAGAAATTCGGAGCATTTAACTAGTGAAAATGCAGCCGTTTTTTTAATTTCATGTAAATAAGTTTGCAGAATGATCAATTATATTTCGGAAAATCAGTTAACCATTGAAGAATTCAAAACCCCTTTTCAAACCTCTTTGCTAGCAAACAACCGCTGGGTTGAATTAAGTAAAATAGTTCCTTGGGACACTTTTGCATCTGCCTACATTTCTATGATGAATGCGGATTTTGGTCGTCCTGGGATTTCACCGCGTATGGTCTTGGGAGCGTTGATTATAAAACATATTGAAAAGCTGGATGACAGGGGAGTGATTGCTGCCATTCAGGAAAATGTTTATATGCAGTTTTTTGTTGGATTGAAAGAGTTTAGTCCTCATCCGGTTTTCGACCCTTCTCTGTTCGTAGAGATCCGAAAACGAGTTGGTCCCAATATTTTTGACACCTTAAATGCGAAGCTGATCAAATCAATCAGTGAGGAAAAAGACGAAAAGCACAATTCTAAGAACAGTAAAGATGATGATGAAAACTCATTACCAAAAAACAAAGGGAAATTGCAAATGGATGCTACTGTTGCCGATCAACACATTACCTATCCAACCGATAGTAAGATTTTGAATTCCAGTAGAAAGCAGTGCGAAAAAATGATTGACAAGTTATATGAATTGAACCACAAAAAAGGCACTAAACCACGTACTTATCGCAGAAAAATGGATGTCCAATTTTTGGATTATTCAAAGAAGAAAAAAAAGTCAAAGGCTACTCACCGAAAAATGAACCGAAAATTACTTGAATGTGTCAATAGGAACCTAAGGCACATCAATAAGCTATTGGACATTTTTGAAACTGAGCAAAGGCCCTTCCCTTTAACTCATAAAGAGCAAAAAATGCTTTGGGTTATCCATACAGTTTACACACAACAAAAACAGATGTACGATGAAAAATCGAATAGCTGTAAAGATAGAATTGTAAGTATTTTTCAGCCCCATGTTCGTCCGGTTCCACGGGGTAAAATTAACGCTAAGATTGAGTTTGGTTCGAAATTAGGAGTGAGTTTAGATCAGGGGTTTGCCCGGATAGACACTTTAAGTTGGGATGCTTATAACGAATCAAGTGATTTGATTCCTCAAGTTGAATCCTATAAAGAGTTACATGGTCATTACCCCGATTTGGTTCAGGTAGATAAAATATATGCTACCCGAGAAAATCGAAAATGGCTTAAGGAAAGATCCATAAGAATAACCGCTCCACCTCTGGGGAGAAAAAGCAAGTCACAACTGGAAGAATCGAACTACAAAAAAAGAAAACGAAAAGCCGAAGCCAGAGAAAGAAATCAAATAGAAGGAAAATTCGGACAGGGTAAAAATGGCTACAACCTCAATCAAATAAGAGCAACGCTAAAAGAAACATCAGAAAGCTGGGTAGCTGCGATCTTTTTCATTATGAATCTGATACATTATCAGAAAATCATAATTTCTGATCCCATTTCTTCAGGAATAACCCATTTGAGGTCGATAATTTTAGGTTTTACAAACCAAATAGAACAACTATGGCCGAGTTATATTATTCGTACTAGAAAAATCTCAGTTTCCCTCTATTAGTAAAACTACTTTCTCAGCAGACCCTAAATATATTTGATAGAACCCTTGTTGCATGTACATTGACATAATTTAGTGGTAAGTTAGCGGAGCATCATTTTATATTTTATGAGCCTCTTCAGAAAT
>JABSPQ010000381.1 GCA_013214205.1 Flavobacteriales bacterium | reverse complement strand
TAGAGTGAACGCATTTGGTAAATAATTCACCTATCATCTTTCTTGCTCGGAGCTGCAATCGACGGTCTCCAAAACATCCTTTAAAATCTAATTCCATTTTGGAACAGCAAGATACTCAAATATTTGTGTACACACGGTAGCATTATGGGGGGTAGAGATGTCAAAATAATAGATTATCATTGTTCTCAATATTATATAATTAAACAAGTAACTAAATATAAAACAAATGCATCACCCCAGTAAAGGGGGTTAGGTAACTCAGGCAATGGCCTATTATTGTTTGGTATTAAAATATAAGAAAGAACTGGATTAAATATGATTTTTAGAACCACCTGTATAAGGCAATAGAATCATTATTAAAAATAGACAACATGAAGAAATTAATAACATTAAGCATCCTTTTAACTGTTTTCATATTAAGTGTAAGTAAATTGCAAGCGCAAGGCATGGGCAATCCTGGCATGGGAGAGCCAGGCATGGGAGATGCTGTAATAGGTTCTCCATTTGAGGTAGATGCTCCAATGGGACAACCAGGCCCAGTTGTGCTGCAAGATGCATTGCAAGATCAGAATGTGGGGATTGGCACTACTTCACCTCAAAGTAAATTACATATCTCTGGTAGTACGTTTTTTACAGGCCAGGGGCAAACCGCTAACTTAATAAGGTTATCTGACAATGAGGCATCTCATGGCTATTGGGATTTCTCCTTATACCATAAGGGACCACAAACCGGATTGAAATTTAACCATAATGGATCAGGAGATTTGTTCAGAATTTCAACAGCCAATGGTATTGGAATAGGAGTTACTTTGTTAGGAGCAGGTAATAGTATTACGGCTGCTGGTGTAATTGAAAGTAGATCGGGTGGCTTTAAATTCCCTGATGGAACGGTGCAAACTACGGCAATTCAGACAAATTTGAATGGAGAATTATCGGTGCCTAAGTTTAGAGTAACGGATGAATTGATAGTTGGAGAAAATTCTGTTCATATTGGAGGACTTGACCAAGGCGGAGGGAATTATATTAATACCGGAACAGGAGGGGGAACATTACATATACAGGATAACAAAGCAGATTTAGTTTTGAATGAAAATGGCGGTAATGTGGGTATTGGAACAGATGATCCATCTAGTACGCTTCATATACAATCTACTCAATCAAAGGCTGCACTATCTTTTGATATAGATAACTCTTCAGGTAATTCTCCAGTGTACACAAGTCTTTCTTTTAATGATTCAGAAATTGTTGGAAGTGAAAAACGAGCATGGACTATTCGCCATATGGGAGCGAATTCTGATATTCCAAATGCATTATTATTTTGGGCAAATGCAAAAGGTCCATTATTAATTCATGACTCGAAGGTTATAATTGGGGTAACAGATGCGGAAAGAATTAATGCTGTTGCAAGTACTTTTCATATTCAGTCTACTCAATCAAAGGCTGCACTATCTTTTGATATAGATAACTCTTCAGGTAATCAGAATCAGGTATACACGAGTCTCTCTTTTAATGATTCAAGGATTGATGGCCCAGATCATAGAGCATGGACTATTCGCCATCTGGGGAAATACTCAGAGACCCCAAATGCATTAGCATTTTGGGCAAATGCTAATGGTCCCTTGTTAGTTCAAAATTCGAAGGTTATAATTGGAGTAAATGATGGCCCTGCTATCGCGGATATTAACGATGAAAATTATTTACTTAATGTAAATGGCTCTATAAGAGCTAAGGAAATTGTGGTAGAAACAGGATGGGCCGATTTTGTATTTGATAATTCGTATGACCTGAAACCATTAAACGAGGTAGAAGCTTACATTAATGAATACCATCATTTGCCAGAAGTTTCTTCTGCGAAAGAAATCCAAGAAAACGGACTACCAATTGCCGAAGTTACAACGCAAATGATGCAAAAGATAGAGGAGCTTACCCTTTATTTGATTGAGCAAGGAAAAGAGATAGCAAAATTACGATCAGAGTTTAAAGAAAAGAAATAATATTTTAGTCTAATTAGTAAATCATTAACTATCATGAGAGTCAAGACCGTATTATTGAGGTGCCTTCTGTCGTTATTTTTCGGAGTTATTAATACTTTCTCTGTTCATTGCCAGGTAATGGTGGATTCTGAGGTTACAATTAGTTATATAAAATCACAGGATTATTTGCGTAATCCAGCCAGCTATCTGTCTAAAATTGAAGTGAAGAATATAGAAACTGGTCTTTTAATTGATAGAACATATTATAAAGATGATCTTTTTGATTATGCTGGGGTTGGAGAGGTAATAACATCAGACTTTAATATGTGGGTTAGTAACTATCATATTATTTCAGAATCTGGAATTTACGGAGAAGTCTTCCCCAAATTATCTTTGATACAGGAAATAGCTAGACTTGAACGAGAGTATAGTAATGTTAATCGATTAGCGATAATATTTACAAAGTTTAATAGAATTAGGAAGGAGGCTCTAGATAATAAGGAACTTGTTCAAGGAGCGGATTTTTTGTTGGATGTCGGTTCTTCATCAAAATCTTATTCAACAGAAAGATTTGTAAGCTCTTCTGTCTTCTCACAAGTCATTACTGGTAATGAACTTGAATTTATGATCGATGAATTGTCATTTTTTACAAATGTTTTTGATGAGAGCATAACATCAATGGAAATTGATTTGGGAGATGGGTTTGGGTTTCAGGAATTTAGTTTTGGACAAACCATTGTTGGTCACTACGGTTCCTCTAATGAAAATGTTATGGGTATTGTTAAAATTAAAATTCTTGATGATGAAGGTCAATCGAAATCTCTCTTTTCGCATTTTACCTTTAGACGAATTGCCATACCCGAAAAACAGAATTTAAAAAATAGAAGTATTACAAAGAGTTTATTGGCAAATGTTAGCAGTTCAAACCTGGGTGTGCCAATTCAACCTGAAGAAGAGTGGATGTTTGATTATCCTGAACTATCATATACAACAAATTCCTACTGCGTCTCTTTGTTAACAGGCTTCTCAATATCTGGGGGTTTTGAATATACGGAGTTTTGTATAGATCTCCCGGTGTTAAACCAAGGACCATATTTAGAAGCAACAATATTATTAAATACTGATAATCAAACCATGTTAAAGAAGCCTTTAATGCTTTGTGACGGATTTGATCCAGGAGATAAGAAGAATTATTACGGTAATGAGGATGAGGATGGAAATGATAAAAGAGGATTATATAATTTGTTGGATGGAGATCCTTCTCCTTACTATACGAAAAACTTCGATGATAAAAGAATTAATCAAATCAAGGAACTTAGAAATTGTGGTTATGATTTAATCTTTGTCAATTTCAAGTCTGGTGATGGTGATGTTTTTGCAAATGCCGATTTACTGGTCAATTTTCTTGTTGAAAAAATTAATGGAGAGTTTCGAGACGAGAATACGGAAGAAATGTTAATGATTGGGCCAAGTATGGCAGGAGTCATTGAGCGACTAGCAATTGCATACATGGAGTCTGAAAATATCGAGCATTATGTGAAGGAATGGATTGCATTTGATTCACCCATGAAGGGTGCCAATACATCATTAGCACTTCAGCAAACTGTGGAATATTTATCAAACATTGGTGGGGTTGGACTAAATACTGTAAAAGAAAAATTTAAAAAATTAGTTGATTCTAAGAACTCTTATGCTGCAAAGCAATTATCCTTGTTGCACAATACGCAATTCGGCTCTGTGGATAATATCAAAACAAATTATTCTGCCACTACAACTTTAACAGCTAAGCCACATCCATACCATACTACATTGTACAATAAATTAGAAGAATTAGGATATCCTAAGTACTGCAGAAATATTAGTATTACGAATGGAGGCAAAAGCAAATTGTATTCTCAAGCGGGTGCAAGAATGATTCAACTAAAGTTAGATGTATTGCCAACCGTGGTTGCTGGTTGGTCTCAAAATAATGAAAGTGCTACCAATTTGGTTTTTATGGGATTTGGTAACGGAATTAGTTTATCATTTGCTGGATATTCCCTACATACATCAGGACAAATAGGATATGACAACGCACCCGGAGGTTTTGTTAATATAGACGATCTTAATTTTATAGAGGAAAATACTTTTCTTCCTCCAGATGAGACTAGTTATCATAATTTTACTTTTATGCCAACCACATCCGTATTTGGACTTGAAGTAACACGTGATAACGTGTATAACACACACGAAGATTATGATGCTTCCGATACTCCATTTGATGAGATCAGAGGCCAGGATGATAATGAAGAGCACGTAAGAATAAGCCTAAAAACAAGTATGGAGATGATACAAGGGGTCATAAAAAGTTCTACCAATTGGACCAAACCAATTAATCGGCCTGATGAAGATTTGGATGAGCAGGTTTCAGGAAAAGTATTGTATAAAGAATGTAAGACCATGGTGTTTGCAGGAAATAACAATACAATTACGATGAAAAGTTCTTCAATTACCAATGTCAGAGCAGGCGAAACGATAAAATTTTTACCTGGGTTTAAAGCTGAGTTAGGGGCCCAAATGAATGCAAAGATTGAAAATATAGAGTGCTTTACAGATTCCCGACTTGATAATAATTTGCAATTTTCCGAATCCTCTCTTCAGCCAATTACTATCTCTTACGCAGGTAAGACTTTTTATTATGATAAAAAAATAAAGTCAGATGAAGTTCAAGAATGGGATGTTGCAGATTTTAACATTTATCCTAATCCATCATCAGGAAATTTTACAGTAGAAATAAGCAACGACTTACACTTAATTGAAAGTATTCAAGTGGTAAATAACTTAGGAGAAACAATATACATTGAGAGCAATCCTCAAGGTATTAACTACATCAACTTAGGGGATAATATTACTTCTGGAGTTTACCATATTTACGCAACAAGTGCTGCTCAAATATTCGAAGGGAAAACTATTGTGATTGAATAGACCATTTCCTGAAAAAATAGATGTACCGAGCGTTCCCCCAATCTCTCGCAAGCATACTAATAAATGAAACTTCTGTTTCAACCCGGATTATGCATTAGAACATCGTAGTGAGGCTTGAAAGGCCAATAAATTTGAGCAGTGTAGCGTTCAAATTTGCAGGTATTTCAAGCAGGAATAAAGGGTCTAAATCCTCCTTTTGAGTATTCTAATGCATAATCCGGGTTTAAATAAGAACGCATTAATTATTTCTTGATGTAAGTTTTTCCTCTAAATAAATATCTATCTAGATGAGCTCGAAAGATAAATGGGTACTTCATATTACAGACCAAGAAGTAGTGTAAGGATGTTTACAGGCTAAAAAAATGAATAAAAGACAAGCTATGCTTAAGGTTAGCTCGTTTTTCATTATCCTTGTTTTTGATTATAATGATTAAATTTAATCGAAATAAATAACAAAGATAAATTTTGAATTGATGAGTGTTCTAGGTCAAATAGAAAATATAAGTGGGTCGTTCGTTTCAGAGAAAGGAATGGTAAAAAGTGATGGAGAATTGTTCGACGTAATCAACCCTTCAAATGAAGAAATTATAGGAAAATATGCTGATTGTACAGAGCAAGAAGTATTGGATGTTATTGCTACGGCAAACAAGGTGCAAAAAGAATGGAACAAAACGGATCTCCAATCTCTCGCGAGCATACTAATAAATAAAACTCCTGTTTCAACCCGAATTATACATTAGAAAACTCTAATATCTCGCAAGCATAATTAAAACGTAATCTATTTCAAGCGTCTGCTTTGAAAGTATTAACTTCGTACTTCAGGTCTTAGGGGTATCATGCCCTTAGCTTGTTTGGTTTACGATTGGCCTCATGTGAAAGCACGGGGCTTTTTTTGTGATTAAGCTAACTGAATAACCTCCTTTAGTTTCCAGAATAACTTTAAATCATTAATAAATAGGTTCGATAGTTGTACCGTACGGACTACATTATACAAAACAACCTACTGAAATTCAGTAGGTTGTTTTGTTTGGGGGTCATTTCGGGGGGTGAATAGTAGTTGATTTACTATACAATGTACTCGTTCAAGGATCTAACTATTAAGCCTAATCTCTAGTTATCTGACTGGTTGTAATTGGTACGTTTACAGAGGTATACGATATGTGTTGTTTTTAAACAGCTAAGCTATTACCTCCTTTTTGAATAACGATATTTATTGTCCTTATAAATGTCGTAAGCATCATCAGCACTCTTTGATGTTAATTTGTATAAATTAAGACCCATAGTGTAATTCGTAATCGTTTTTTTTTATGTCCTCACGAGAAGCTATTCTGGTGTTAAGAGGAATTAGAAGATTAAGTAAAGTGTGTAAGGCAATAACTTCCATTTCCAATTTTATTTTAATCGAGTTATTGTAATCCGCTTCAGGGCAATCGGGTCTAAATCTTCATTACTTTGGCTCTGAATTTATCGTCTAATGCAGCCTTAATTCTCATTCTATTCACACTCATTCCTTTTGTTTTGGCCTGATTAACAATATTTAAACCTATTTTTCTAAAAAGCGAG
>JABSPQ010000380.1 GCA_013214205.1 Flavobacteriales bacterium | reverse complement strand
GCTTCTTTTTTAGATTATTCTCTTTTCGTTGAGCTGATTTTAACTCTAAAAAACTCTCTTTTATTATAATTTCAAACACCTTTCCCATACCATAAATTTACACAAAATATAATGCCTTATGAAATTAAATTGGTATTACTTCGCTAACACCTCACCAACCAATGCATTATTTAAAACTTTCGAAAGCACATCTTTGATATTAAAAAAAACGGAGGTTGTTAGCGAGGCTAACAGCAGCAAAGGACAAGTTCGCCACCATTTTTATCATTTATAGCATTTTCAGAAATGCCTCGCTAACAATCTACGTCCAACCATTACATTAAATACTCGCTTATTATTAATTGCTCCACGAATCTAAAACGATTATCCATCATCTGCAAAACACAAAAAATCAGATCAATGTAAGATTTACATGCTTCTATGCGCCTTTCTAAATAATTATCACGGTTTGACTGACATTAATATCGGTTTGACGTTGGGTTTTACTAAAAAGAGGGTTGTAAGATTTTATGCAAACTTTCTCGTTTATTTTGCATTAAATAACATTAACATTTAGAATCAAGAAAACACATCGGCAAAAACAACCAAACTGATAGATTTATCATTAGATAAATATTCGGCATTCTGCAGAGATTCCCAAATAAATTTCCTTGCGGATCCATTTCAAATCCAACTATCTGAACCGCAATATATCTCATAATTAAACCTAATTTTATAATTAGAATCAGCAGGATGGTACAGGTTAGATTCAGCCTACAATCCAACTAATTTTAAGCATGTAAAATCACTCTAATAAAAGCTCTATTAATGGCACGCGATCCCTACTTTGACATCTTATTCGAACCAGTAAAAATTGGCCCAGTAACAACTAAAAACAGGTTCTACCAAGTACCTCATTGTACAGGAATGGGACACCGTATGCCCAATACACTTGCAGGAATGCGTGGCGTAAAAGCAGAAGGTGGCTGGGGTGTTGTAAATACAGAATATTGCTCTATTCACCCAACATCAGAAGATATACCTTATCCGCACGCTGCAATGTGGGACGATTCGGACATGGCTGCGAATGCTTTGATGGCTGAAAAAGTTCACGAACACGGCGCTCTTGCCGGAATTCAATTGTGGCATGGTGGCGATAAGTCTGCCAACCTTTATTCTCGAGAACCTACGTTAGGCGCACAAAGCGGACGTGCTGTTTACAACGATCCTGTTCAAAGTAGAATTGTAGATAAAAGTGATTTAAAGAAATTAAGAAGTTGGTATGTAAAAGCTGCGAAGAGAGCTAAGCAAGCCGAGTTTGATCTTATTTATGTTTACGCTGCTCACGATTATTTGCTGCACAGTTTCCTTTCGGATAATACAAATTTTAGAACGGATGAATATGGTGGATCACCTGCCAACAGGGTTAGATTACTGAAAGAAATTATTGAAGAGGTTAAAAGCGCAGTTGGCGACAAATGTGCGATTGCTGTTAGATATTCTGCCAACGATGGTCAATCGATGAACGATGTTTACAGTCCGGGTACAGTGCCTTTAGTAGACGACCAAAAAGAAATGTTGGAAGTTTTGGCAGAGCTTCCTGATTTATGGGACCTTACAGTTAGTGATTATACTTTTGAAATGGGTACTTCTCGTTTTATTAAAGAAGCATCACTCGAAAAATATGTTTCCTATGTTAGATCTGTAACTACTAAACCAATTGTTTCTGTAGGCCGTTTTACGTCACCTAATACCATGGTGCGACAGGTAAAAGAAGGCATTGTAGATTTAATTGGTGCTGCCCGTCCGTCTATTTCCGATCCGTTTATTCCAAATAAAATAGACGAAGGACGCGAGGAAGAAATTAGAGAATGTATTGGTTGTAATGTTTGTTTCGCAAGCGATAACCGTGGTGCTCCTATTAGATGTACTCAAAACCCAACAATGGGCGAAGAGTGGCGAAAAGGTTGGCACCCAGAAAGAATAAATGTTAAAAAATCGGATGACTCCATTTTAATTATTGGCGCTGGACCTTCGGGATTGGAGGCTGGAATTTCGTTGGCCAAACGAGGTTACAATGTAGCCATCGCCGAAGCAAGCAATGAAATTGGTGGAAGAGCTTTAAAAGAATCACTCCTCCCTGGATTGAACGAGTGGAACAGAATTACAGAATACCGCGCCATTCAAGTTGAGAAATTGGACAATCTTGAAGTTTACCTACAAAGCAAATTAACGCCTGCAGATATTTTAGAAATGGGATCGCCACACGTAGTTTTTGCTACTGGTGCCTCGTGGAGAAAAGATGGTTTTGGTTTACAAAACTGGAAGCCGCTTAAGGATGTGCAAGACAAAAACGTTTTCACGCCCGACGATATTATGAGAGGCAACTACCCTTCTGGTAGAGTTATGCTTTTTGATGACGATCATTATTACATGGGTTCTGTTATCGCCGAGAAGTTGATTGAGGTAGGTTGTACGGTTGATTACGTTACTACATACAGCAACATTGGAGCATGGACAAAATACACTGCTGAGCAAGGACGAATTATTTCTAGGTTGATGAGTTTGAACGTAAATATCATTACGTCTAAAAATCTAAAATCATTTGATGGCAGTAAAGCAACTTACGAATGTATCTACACCGAAAAGGAAGAGTCAATAGAAGTTGATGCTTTGATGATGGTAACTGCAAGAACTCCAAACGATTCTTTGTATCACGAAATGAATGCACTAACAGACGAAATGGCTGAGGCTGGAATTAAATCTTTGGCAAGAACAGGAGATTGTTTGGCACCAGGAACGTTGGCACAAGCCATTTACTTCGGACATAAATTCGCTAGAGAATTCCAAGAGCCAGAAGCACCAGACGTTGCATTTAAAAGAGAACAGATTATTCTAGAATCTTAAATCGAACAATTTAACCAACCAAATATTTAAAGAGAGATGACCACTAATTCAACATCCGCAAGACCAACTAATATAAGGTGGAAGAGCTTAATGCTTATGAGCTCTGCTGGGTTTTTATTCAATTTCAGTAGAGGTAATATGAGCTACGCAGGCGAGTTCATTAAAGAGGAATATGCTTTTTCAAATTTAGAAATTGGTTATATCGGTAGTGCCTTTTTATTAGGTTATTCGGTCTTACAGATTCCAGGAGGAATATTAGGACAAAAGTTAGGATCGAGAAAAATGATGGCAGGAATGCTGGTAGCATGGGTTATACTAAACATTTTAACAGGAATGCTTCCTGGTTTGTTTACCTCTGCGGCATCAGGGATACTAGCAGTTTTAATAGGAGCTCAATTCTTAATGGGAATTGGTATGGCTCCATTTTACGGAGTTGCACAAGGCATAGTAGAGCGATGGTTTCCTTCTTCGAAACTAGGCACTGCTATTGGTGTAGATAGTTTCATCATCTATTATGGCTATGCTGCAGTAGGTCCTATTTCCGTATTTCTAATATCCAATTATGGATGGCGAGCCTCCTTCTATGCATCAGGTCCAGTAATGCTTGGTTTAGCCGCTTTGAGTTGGTGGTATGGCAGAAATCGACCAGAAGAACACCCGAGTATTAACCAAGCAGAAATTGATCTTATTAGTGTAAAAGATACGGTTGAGCGAACAGACACAGCTGAAATGCATTGGTTTGACGTACTAAAACAGAAGCCAATTTTATTCCTTACCCTCAGTTATTTCTGTCAAGGATATGTAACCTACTTTTTCTACAATTGGCTCTTTATTTATTTAATTGAAGTGAAGGGTTTTGATACTCTTGAAGGTGGAATGGCCAGTGCCCTACCTTGGATTGTTGGATCGTTTGCATCTTTGGGAGGTGGATTCTTATGCGATTATCTTGTAAATAAATACAACCCAGGTAAATCTCTCAGGTACATTTGTGTTGGTGCAATGTTTTTAGTCGCAGCGTTTATGTTTGGGAGTTCAATGGTAGACGACAAATACAGTGCATTGTTTTTACTATGTATTTGTTATGCTTTTGTGCAATTATCAGAAATAGTATATTGGCAATCAAACGCGCTTATTGCAGCCGAACAAACTACCATAGCTGGTAGTGTAATGAACACAGGATCGAACATAATGGGATTTGTAGCTGTAATGATATTGGGCTTCTTTATGGATAGTTACCCGAACATGGTAGTATTGAGTTGCTCATTATTTGCCGTTCTAGCAGCATTTTTCTGGTTTTTTGTTGATGCCAATAAACAAATTGGAACTGTTAAAAAATAGATTTAAATTATAAAAAGCATCTTTATTTCAGAGCTAAACAACAATTTCAATTTAATATGAAAGCAATCAAATTAACAGCAGGGTTTCTATTAATCTCATTAAACGTTGCAGCTCAACAGGGCCCCAAGGGTTATGAATCTTGCAAGAAGAAATTAGTGCTAACAGAGCCAACCAACATTGCCATGGGCGATTCTGGTCGGTACAAATATCTTTTCAATCAAATTGGCCCAGTTGTAATTAGTGCTCAACCATTCTTTGGTGGAAAGTCGGCACCCGCAACCAAACGACATGCTTGGGCGCAACCAATTAGTGAAATGGATGTTGAGGGTACATCTGCAATTCTAGCTGAAGGGTTTTCCAAATTAAAGGCTCACATAGAAGGCGCTGATACGCTTACGGGAGAGGAGATTAACCAAACAAGCGACCTTATCCAAGAGAACATTTCTGCAATAGGCATTAAGAAAGAAATCATTGCTCAAGCATTTGAATTATCTGAAACTTATGAGAAAATAATTGGACCTCTGTTTATAACAGATTCAATTATGGATAGAAAAGGAGAAGTTGGCAAGGAAATTAATCATGCTATCTTTTATATTCAAGATGCTATTACAAGATCATACTGTTCGGCCAACCTCGAAAATTTTCCTAAAGTATACAATGGTGCTTGGTTTAAAACTTCCGAATATTTCCCGGGAAAAGTTAAAGCTCCTGCCGATCCAAACCATGTAGATAAAATTAGAGTTAACGCCTCCTACCCTACGAACTGGGGAACTCCGATTATGTTCCACAAAGACAATCCTGCAAGAAGACCAACCGGAACTTATGTTGCACCTGGCAGTATCGTAAAAATAAAAGTGCCTGCTTCCGTTGTTAATAAAGGCTACACTATTAGAGTTGGTGCTCATTCGTGGGATTACAGGTACCAACCCAAAATGAGAAGGTTAGATAGAGCAACCATCATCTACCCTATTCTTAAAGAAGAAGTGGTGATTGGCTCTCCGATTGGTGGAGGGATTTATTTTGAAGTACCTGAAGGTGAATTAGCAGGAGAAATTACAATTGAAATTACTGGAGCTGTACGTTCTCCTTTCTTCTCAACTAAAATATCGCACAAAACTAGCTTAGAAGAATGGAAAGCCATTCAACGAAACCACCCTGCACCTTGGACAGATTTTGAATCGGATAAGTACATGGTTCAAGTTCCAACTGCGTGGATTACCAAATATGATGACCCGCTTTCTTATTTAACAGCGTGGGACAAAGCTATGGATGTAATCAATGATTTACTTGGAAAACCACGCTACCATGGCGATCACACTATGTATCAGTTGGTAGATGTAGATTGGAGAGAGGATTACGGAACTCCCGGCTATCCGATGATCAACAACATGTATTACCCATATAAAGAATATGCAGGTATAGGGTCTCATTTCTTTTTACTGCCTCCAACTGAACATCAATCTTTTTCAAAACCAATTCACGAACTAGGACATTCGCATTGTCCGGGGTTCTTTGAAGGAGAAATTGAAGCAATTGTAAATCTACTGGCAGTAGCGGTTGCCAATGATGGTTTTGGAGTACCGCTTGACGAAGCATTAAGCTGGTCGGGCAACTATTACAAAAACATGACCTTGGATAAGGCTGCCATTACCTTAATGATTAATGAAAAGTTTAGAAACAACGAACGACTTACTTGGGATGAAGCATCGTATCAACAACGTGGTTATGGAAAATATATAGACATAGCGCGTCTTTTTGGTTGGGATGTTATCGGACGAATGAATAAAAAAGTTAGCGAAGACTATATGAATGGTCTTGTGATTCCTAAAACCCAGCACCCTGTGGATGACAGAATTATGAGATTATCTGTTGCTGCCGATGCGAATTTAACTCCGTTAATTCATTTCTGGGGAATGCCTCCTGCCGATTACAAAACATTGGCAGATTCAATTAGTGCAAAAGGCCTACCCGCTTCTCCCCTTATTTATGATGCTATCGTTCATTATAAAACACTAGTTCCTGAAGATTCAGGCGAATGTTTTGCAGCCATTAGAGGAATTAAATGTCCACCTTGGTTAGAAGTATTGCGAGCAGATTTTGATTATTGTAATGAACAATGGAAAGCAAAGGATGCTGCAAAAGCGAAAGCTCAAATAGATATGATTCTTGAAAGATACTTTCCCGACGGACGACCCATCGAAAATTAATCAGGTTATTTTAGTACTATCAATTAATACATATAGACATGAGGAATAAGATAAATACTTCATTATTGCTTTTCGCTCTTATAATGCTTGGTTGTAATTCTAACGAAGATACCACTAGCAAAGAACCAGCTACATCAGAAGAAAAGGTCTTAAAAAAGCCCAACATAGTTTACGTGCTAACCGATCAATGGCGTGCACAAGCTACAGGCTATAATGGCGATCCAAATCTAGTTGGCCGAACTCCTAACCTCGATAAAATAGCGAGTGAGGGAGTAAATTTTAAAAACGCCATTTCAACAACTCCTGTTTGCACCCCTTATCGCTCCGCTCTCTTAACAGGACAATATCCATCTACAACAGGTATGTTTTTAAACGATCTTCATTTACCTGAGGAATCTTATTGCATGGCAGAAATGTTTAAAGAAGGAGGCTACAACACCGCGTACATTGGCAAATGGCATTTAGACGGAATGGGCAGAGCTGAATATACCCCCAAAGAACGTCGTCAAGGTTTTGACTATTGGAAGGCTTTAGAATGTTCGCACGATTATAAGAATTTGTATTACTACGCAGGTGATGATACAACAAGAAAGGTTTGGGAAGGCTACGGACCATATGCAGAAACGCAAGATGCGATTGCTTACATGAAAGATCACGCCAACGACGAAAACCCCTTTCTTTTAGTACTAGCAGTTGGAGCGCCTCATTTCCCTTACCGAAGTACGCCAGATGAATTTCAACCAATCTTTAAAGAAGAAGGTATTATCTTGCCAGACAACATTACTGACGAAAAACACCGAGCAAAAGCTACTAAAGACGCTACTGGATATTATGCACACATTATGGGCTTAGATAGTTGTATCGGAAATCTACAGAGAGCTATTGAAGATGCTGGGATTGCAGAAAACACCATCTTCGTATTCACATCAGATCATGGTGAAATGTTAGGCTCACATGGATGGAAATCTTGGCAGAAGCAAGTATCGTGGGCAGAAGCAGTAAGGATTCCTTTTCTGTTAAAATACCCAGCTAAATACGGAAAAGAAGGGATAGAAGTTGATGCACCTATTGGCACGCCAGACGTTCTTCCAACCCTACTAAACTTAGCAGGGTTAGAGATTCCTAAAAGCATAGAAGGAGAAAGTATGAATTATGCCATCGGAGACAACGAAGCGGCAAAAGATAAAGCAGCATTAGTAATGCAATTAGCTCCTTTTGCTGGTGACTTTCCTGAATACAGAGGTGTTTACACCAACCGATATGCATACATCACAAACTTAGACGGCCCTGTTCGAATGTTTGATAACATTAAAGATCCGCTTCAAATGAATAATCTTTTAGATAACCCTGAGTTCGCTCAGGTACAAGCAGATTTAGAACAAAAACTTCAAGCTGAATTAGCGAAAATTGGAGACGAGTTTAAACCCAAAGAATACTATTTGGATAAGTGGAATTACACAACAAGAGAAGGTGGTGCAATTCCTTATTCGCAAGAAGCCAATCCAGAAATTGTATTTCAAGGCCCTAGCTTGAATAAGAAATTTAAATAACACAACACCCCTAAAACACTACACATATTTTAGCCTTGACCTAAAGGACAAAGGCAAAAAGAGCTAACTCAAACGAAACGTTTTTACCACGTCCTTTAGGGCGTGGTACGAGAAAAAGACAACCATAACAAGAAATTCTATCGCAATGCTCCATGAATATATTGGATACCCTTCGGGCTGTGGTGATCCCGCTTCCACCTCATCGTTGATGGCGCGTTGTCGGGATGACGTTACGTATGGCAGGTTAGGTAAAGGGGTTAAAAATCCTCTATAACAAACCCAACATAAGAAGACGCTGTAGTTCCATCAGGCATAACAATCTCAATCTTCTTAAACAAAACCATGTCGCCAGCATTCCTTTTCAAAATCATAGCTTTCATTTTTTCCGTAAGCTTATTACCAACCACCGTCTCCGAATAAACGAGTTCTCTATTAGCAATCACTTCAAACGTAAACAACTTAACAACCGCATATTCACTTAAAGGATACCTAATAAACGGCTTAACAACTTTGGCCTTAGCCAACTTATCCGTAGTAATATTTCCACCAGCCTGATTAGAAACCTTAACAGTAACCTCAGGTATTTCCTTTACTGTATATTCTCTTCTTTCCGTAAGTAAAACCGCTCCATTATTGCCAGACGTTACATTCAAAACCAACTTCCCTTCCGATACAGGTTTAATCAAATAGCAACCTTGACTACCATCAAATTCCACCGAACCCGTTGATGTATACACAGTAAGTTTATCACTTCTTACCCCATCAATGGTTATCGAAACGGGATTATCTACTCCAAGATAAAGTACGTGCCCACCTTCCCTGTACTTTCTTACCTCAGCATCATACACAGAATGAATATCAATTCCTGCCTCAACAAGATCTTGCGCACAAACCTCAATGTGAACAGAAGTCCAAAGTAAAACAGAGGCTAGAATGGTTATGTAAGGATTTCTCACTGAATATTTTTTAATGTTTCAATTAAAGTAAAGGTAATATTATCTCTCAACGACATTAAAGTATTATCGTTCTGGTTGACGTTGTATTGCATTTAACAACAAACATACCACAACAGGCTACTTCAATTTTATTATCTTGTAGTCTTCGTAGCACACATTACTAAACAAGCGCAACCAATGCTCAGAAATATTTTTTTTATAACAGTACTTGCATTTCTATTTTCATGTAATTCTTCTCCCGAAAAAAACAAAACACCACTAACTAAAATAGACGACAATGCTTATTGGATTGAGGATGGGCAACCTTTACCAGAAAGTGATTCCTTGTTTTACCTCGATCACCCTGCTCCTCTTTTCCGTAAAACTTTTGAACCTAATGGTGAAGTAGAAAGTGCTCAACTTAGAATAACTGCTGCTGGATATTACCTCGCTTACATTAATGGAACTCAAATAGGCGAACATGCTTTAGATCCCGCTTGGACAGATTTTAGTAAACGAATTTACTACTCCGAATTTGATGTAACCGATGCAGTAAATCAAGGAAAAAACTGTTTGGGAGTATCTTTGGGCAACGGGTTTTACAATCCGCTTCCGCTTAGAAAATGGAGGCATAGAAATTTAAGAAAAGACCTTACGGTTGGAAAGCCTGTGTTTATTGCAAATCTATTTATTACGTACACAGATGGTAATACAGAAGAAGTTGTTTCTGATGCTTCATGGAAATATGCTACTGGCCCAATTACGAAAAACAGCGTTTACATTGGTGTTGCGTACAATGCCAACAACGAATTGGAAGGTTGGAAACTGCCTAGCTACAACGACGACGCTTGGAAGCCAGTAACTGTTGGGAAAGGTCCAAACGGGAGTTTACAAAAGGCTTTCTCCCCTCCTGTTACAATTACTCAAACATTAAAACCTGTCGAAATTTCTACACCGAACGAAGGAATCTATTTGGTTGATATGGGTGTGAATTTTACAGGAACTTATAGAATTAAATTAAACGGAGAAGTTGGTGACACCATCACTTTTCGTTTCGGTGAGCGAATTTATGAGGACGGAAATTTGAATCCGATGACATCTGTAATTGGTCAGATTAAAAAGAAAGGATATGGCGGACCGGGTGCACCAGATATTGCTTGGCAAACGGATAGCTACATTATTGGCAAGAATAAAGATGCTTGGTTTACGCCTGATTTCACTTACCATACTTACCGCTACATGGAGATTGTGGGATTAAAATATGAACCTGTTGCAGACGAAATAGAAGGGTTATTTTTCAATAGCAACGTAGTAGATAAAAATAGCTTTAGCTGTTCTTCCGATCTTCTTAATTCAATTCAGGAGATAACGGAAAGAACTTTCTTGGCAAACCTTATCAGTGTTCAATCTGATTGCCCTGCAAGAGAAAAATTTGGTTATGGCGGCGATCTTAACGCTACAAGCGAATCGTTTATATACAATTACGACATGCAGTCCTTTTACCGAAAAACGGTTTACGATTGGGTTGACGCTATGAACGATGATGGCTTTGTAGACACTGCTCCATTTGTGGGTGTGCAGTATTGCGGCATCAGTTGGGAGTCGGCGTATTTAACAACTCAATACTACCTCTACCTCTACTACAACGATGTAGAGATAGTAAAAGAGATGTATGATTTCAACAAGAAATGGATGGAGAAGGTTGAACGGATTCATCCTAACGGTTTGGTTGATGCCGGCCTTAGCGACCACGAATCTTTAAAACCCGTTCCTGTAGGACTTACAGGTACGAGTCATTATTACCAATGTGCTAACATTATGGCAACGTTTGCTAATGTGATGAAAGATTCTAAAAGCGAAGAGAAGTACAATGACCTTGCGGCTCGATTAAAGCAAATTGTAAAAGAGGAATATTGGGATCAAGCGGTTAGTGATACAATCAATAAGCAGACTTTGTTTTCTAATTTGTTGTACCACGGAATTGTTCCAGAAAATGAAATTGAAGCTGCAAAAGACTCTTTGTTGAAAGCAGTAAAAAATGGCCCAGCATCACATTTCAACACTGGAATTTTTGGAACCAAATATGTACTGGAAGCACTTTCCGAAAACGGATTAACCCAAGAAGTTTTCGACATTGTAAACAGTACCACTTACCCGGGCTGGGGTCATATGATTGACAACGGAGCAACTACCATTTGGGAAACATGGAAAGAAAGCGACAACACTTATTCTAATTGTCACCCTATGTTTGGAACGGTTACGGAATGGTATTACCGTTGGTTAGGTGGTATCCGTCCTGATGAAAACAATCCTGGATTTAAAACTTTCACCCTCGCTCCTAACCATCCTGAAGGATTAAATTTTGTGAAGTGCGTTTACGAATCTCCACAGGGACAGATTAAATCTAATTGGGAAAAAGGTGCTGATGGTAATGTAACATACACGATTTCTACTCCTAAAGGAAGTACAGCGCATGTTACGCTCCCGCTTGATGAAAGTCAAGAAGTAAAATCGAAAACATCCATTAAGGGTTTAGAAACTGGTAGTTTCGAATTGGGTGAAGGAGATTATGAGATTGTTGTTTCGCGGAAATAGGCAGCCTATTTTAGTACAAGGCGTTTGCGGCTTTGCCGCTTTATCTTTAATTCCCCTCTTGAGAGCTACCGTGTGTACACAAGTATTTTGAGTATCTTGGTGTCCCAAAATGGAAATAGATTTTGAAGGATGCTTTGGAGACCGAAGGTTACAGCTCCGAGCAAGAAAGATGGTCAGTGAATTATTTACCCAATGTGTTCACTCAATTCGTCAAATATCAAATGATAATACCAGCCAACGAGCTTGGTATCGTTTTCTAAGAAACGATAATACCACAGAAGAAGAAATCGCAAAACAAATTACTGACTTGTGTGGCTGCGCTAT
>JABSPQ010000379.1 GCA_013214205.1 Flavobacteriales bacterium | reverse complement strand
GTCTTTGAAAATTTAGAAAATGTAAAACTATGGTTACATGATTTTATTAAAAATAACCTGACCACTGAGAAAATTTTAAGCATAACAAATGATAAACTTTTTTTTGACGCTTTTGTGGGCGGATTTGATTGCTAATCGGTATTAGAGCGGTGAATCTTTTATGCTTGTGCTTTTCTTTTTGACGTTTTGCATACTTCTGTGTTGCTAATTCTTGCTTCTAATTGTTATTTCTTGCATTAGAATTGCGTTTCAATTCTCTGCTTACAACTGACTTGTTTTTTTCTATAGCTTTGGCTACCTGAACTTGTTTGTAGCCTTCCTTGAGCATACAAGAGATTGTATATCGTTGATTAAAGGAAATATGTGCCATACAACTTCTGGTTTTTCGATCTACAGCAGTATGGTTAATATTCCATCGAAACAGCAAGAGAAATGGTTCTCTTCAAGTTTCGATAATTTATACCTAACGTAGCAAATCTAAAAGTTGCATTTATTATTTGAATTTAAGAACAGAAATAGTTGAGAAAGAATATTGCGCTTTATTCCGCCTTTTTTCGCTCGAAATAATAGTAGAATGGAATCCCACTTAAGATAAGTCCAATGCCTATTAATGATAAAACAGGTTGGGATATAAGGGTATTAATGGTAAGTACAATCGCGAAGGCTAAAAACAGGATTGGAGCTACCGGATAGCCAATTACCTTGGCTGTGATGGTGCCGTTTCTTTTGAGTTTAATAAGTGCTACGGATAGCAAGCCGTAGAAAATAAAGCCAGTGAAAACCACCATATCTGTAAGCATATCGAACGAGCCAGAAGCCAACATTACAGCTGTCCAAACACCACTATAGATAAAGGCTACATGAGGCGTTTTAAACTTAGGATGAACCCCGATAGCATTCTTAAAGAAATATTTTTCTTCGGCCATTCTAAAATATTTTCGGGGGTAAGCGATAATGCCACTATTGAGTGCGCCAAAAACCGAAACAAGAATTAAGATTAATACAAACTTAGAACCAGCAGAGCCTAACAATGTTTCTGCTACTACCATAGCACCAATTTCATTATCTCCAATTGCGCTTAATTCATCTATGGAAAGCACGTTGAAAAAAGCAAAATTGATGAGTAAGTAAGTCGCAATTACGATAAGCACTCCGTAAATGATTGACCGTGCCATGTTTTTTCTGGGATTAACAATTTCTCCTCCAATATTGGCTGCAGCTACCCATCCAGAATAAGCCCAAAATGCGCCTAGCATAGCTGTGAAAAAAGCAGAGTAAAAGGTGAAGTTTTCGGGACGGGTAACATCTTTTATTGCCGACCCTAAAATGGTGTTTTCTGAGCCTGTATGCGACAAACCGAATGCTATCAATACTAGTAGCCCTAAGATTTTTGCCACTGTTATAATGTTATTGAAAACTGCACCTTGTTTGGCCCCCATAATATTAAGCACAGTGAGGACGAATATGCTTATAATACCAACAATTTTAACTCCCGAGTCGGCAAAAGGGTAAATGAATTCACCGATAGAAATATCCTTCCAAGCGTCAAGAGGATTTGGGATGTCGATAAATGCCCCCAAAACCTGAGCGAAGAGAAAGGCTAGTGCAGCGTTACCTCCAGAGCCGATAATGGTGAACTCTGTCCAGCCCGATAAAAACGAAACAAAATTTCCAAATCCCAATCTAAAGTACTCGTACGATCCACCAGATTCTTCGGTAGCGGAAGCCAAACCAGCAATGGTTAAAGCACCCAATATAGTAATGATACCAGCGAAGGTCCAAGCGCCTAAAATTTCCCATTCGCTCAAACCTGTTTGAGCCATTGGAACGATTTTCTTAAATATGCCGCTGCCTATTAACATGCCCACTACAAGCATTGTTCCGCTGAATAAACTTAAATTTCTTAGCAGCTTATTTTTATAATTTCCGTTGTTCGTCATGATTTGCTTGTGGTGGTAGTAATAAACTTGATATCAAGCTTTAAAACTGCAAATTACAATATAGTTTTTGGAATCTCTTTTAGTCGCCAGAATAATATTCCTTAGATTGCAGTATAATATTCTGTTGTAAAATGAGGTGTATTGCACTGTTATAGGCCGATGAATAATCGTTCCGCTATTGTTTAACCACAAACCCAAACAAATTGAAAAAATCATTTTTAGTTCTAATCTTTATTGCCGCTATAATGGCGTCTTGCGGAGAAACAAAAGACAAAGTTGTTGAAGTAATTCAAGACAATGTTGAGTTTAATAAAGTGCTTGAAGAATACTACGAGGAAGGGTTGAAAATATACCCCATGAGCGCCACTTATGCTGGTGATACTGGATACAACGACTTGTTGCCAAATCCTCTTTCGGATGAGTTTGCTAAAACAGAGAAAGCGTTTTACGAAGGAATTAATAAACAGATTTTGGGGTTTCTGATGATGTTTTATCAGAGAATGACAAGCTGAGTAAAGATATTTTGACTTGGGAATGTGATATGAGCTTGGAGAGAATGGCTTTTAAAACCGACTTAACGCCTATCGATCAAATGTGGACACGACAACTTACAATTGGTCAGTTTGCAGCAGGGAAGAGTGCGCAGCCATTTAAAACGGTGACAGATTACAATAATTGGTTAAAACGATTGGATGCTTATTGTGAATGGTTGGCCTCGTGTTAATCGAAAATGAGGGAAGGCATGGAGATTGGCTATGTTTTACCAAAAACTTTAATCGTAAAAGTGATTCCTCAATTAGAAGATTTGGCTGGCGACGACGTTGAATCTCATTTGTTTTATAATCCTGCTAAAAAGTTTCCAGAGTCGTTTTCTGAAGACGAAAAAACAGAATTAACTGCGGCTTATGTTGCAATGGTAAAGGATAAAATAATTCCGGCTTACAAGCAGCTCTCTCAATTTATGATTAATGAATACATGGAAGCGGGGAGAACTACAAGTGGGATTTCGGATGTGCCAGGTGGGGCTGAGTATTATGAATATCAAATTAAATATTAAGACCGTTGCAAGGAGTATATTTCAATAATTCCGGGTAAATAACGCACTTAAATATCTGAATATCAGATATTTAATATGTATCTTTAATGTATAAAATTAGAGAAATCCCCGACCTTGGCAGATAGTTTTTGTGATTTAAGAACAAGAAAGATAAAGACTACATTTTTCACACAAATGAATACACTATTAGATTGGAATAAAATAGGTTCT
>JABSPQ010000038.1 GCA_013214205.1 Flavobacteriales bacterium | reverse complement strand
TGCAAAGCTGATTTTGTCCGTTTTAACAACTACTTTTAGAAACCTAAAGTATTACAAACCCAATTTACAGCACGCTTAAATCGCTTCTATTCGCTCCATATTTTAAGTAAATTGGAGGTTATTAGACGAACTGGCGTTATAAATTAGCTCCCCCCTATGAAACACCTTCTACTCCTCCCCATCCTATTCGTTATTGCCTGTTCAACACCAGAGCAATCAACAAAAATGCATCCCGGTTTAAACAATTACAATGTTGTTTGGACAGATCAAAGTAAAAACTCTAGCGAGTCGATGCCATTAGTTGGTGGCGATATTGGCTGCAATGTTTGGGTAGAAAATGGCGACCTCCTACTCTATGTTATGAGAAGTGGATCGTTATCTGAAAATGGCGAGTACCTTAAAATGGGGCGATTCAGAATTCAAATGGATCCAAATCCGTTTGTTGAAGGCAACACATTTAAGCAAGAGTTAAAGTTGGTGGACGGCAATATAGAGATTGAAGCCATGGATAAAGAAGGCAATAAAACCGTTGTAAACTTATGGGTAGATGTCTTTAATCCACTTGTGCATATAGAAGTTGAATCTGCTAATAAAGTTGATATAACGGCTTCCTACGAAAGCTGGAGAATGAAAGATTGGGAATTGATGCCAGGCAAGTATGGCGAAAGATTTACCTGTTTCAGTATGTCGGGCCATCCAGATAGACTGTTTCGTGTAAAGGATGAAATTCAATTTGAAAACAACGGTGTATTGTTTTATCATAAAAACCCAAACGACAGCAATGTTACCACCAAGCTTATTAAGCAGCAAGGTTTAGAAGCTAGTGCAGATGAGATTTACGACGACATTAAAGACAGAACGTTTGGCGGTATGTTGTTTGGCAATGGCTTTATTGAATATGGAAAC
Source organism: Flavobacteriales bacterium (assembly GCA_013214205.1). Taxonomy (GTDB): domain Bacteria; phylum Bacteroidota; class Bacteroidia; order DT-38; family DT-38; genus DT-38. Next base: position 2,646 of record JABSPQ010000038.1, on the reverse strand, counting down.
GATGAAGGCGAGTACTTACACAGAGCTTACAAAGCGTGGAAATTAAAGAGTGATGAGCCAAGAGAAAAACATCACTTGGTTGTTGCCACACACATCGATCAAATAGAAAACATTGAAGATTGGAAAACAGCATTAGCCGAAAATGTAAAGCAAGCTAGCAACAGCGCTGCAGATTATGAGAAAACCGTAACATGGTGGAACGAATTCTGGAACAGAAGTTACGTACTTGTTAATTACGAAAAACCAGACACTGCCAGCAAGGCTTGGCAAATGAGTCGGAATTACAACCTATTCAGATACCAACTAGGTGGCAATGCATTTGGCGAATACCCTACCAAGTTTAACGGAGGAAACTTAAACTACGATGCACTGCTAGTAGACGAAAATTACAACTATGGCCCCGATTATCGCAAATGGGGAGGTGCAATTCACACCGCCCAAAACCAACGCCTTTTATACTGGCCAATGCTTAAAGCTGGTGATTTTGATGCCATACTTCCTCAATTCGATTTGTATGTTAAAGCATTACCAGGAGCAACAGCCAGAGTTAAAACAAACTTTGGTCATAAGGGATCTGTGTATAGCGAATATGCAAGTGCAACAGGTTTGGTTTGGGGTGCTGGCTGGGGCTGGCACGGCGAGTCTCATAGAAAACGTGGACCCGAATTTGATTTTGGAGTAGACAGCTTAGCCATTGGCGCTAGAAGCTACAATCAATTGGTTGAAAAAGGTGTGATGTCAAATCAGTCGTGTAACTACCATTGGGAATCTCAAGTAGAACACGCTTATATGATGTTGGAATATCACCGTTTCTCGGGCAACGATATTTCGAAATACATGCCATTCATTAAATCAGCTATTATCTTTTTCGATGAGCATTATCAACTGCGACAGAAATTAAGAAACGGAGAGACGTTAGATCCAAACGGGAAGTTGAACATCTACCCTTCTACTTCGTGCGAATCATACAGAGGTGCAAAAAACCCAAGCGACCTTGTGGCTGGTTTACGCGTTACACTTACAAGCATGCTAGCGTTAGATGACAAATATATGAGCGCAGATGAGAAGAAGTATTTCGCAGAATATTTAGAAAGAGTTCCTGAAGTTACTTTTGGCGTGCAAGACGGTTTAAGAATAGTTATGCCTGCTGAATCGTGGACTAAAGAAGCAAATATCGAATTGCCTCAATTCTACCCGCTCTTCCCTTTCGATCAATATAAAATTGGTGACGAAGAAATTCAATCGTTCAAAAATGCGTTCGAACTAGCAGAAGACCGAAGAAAAGGCCGTGTTGAAAGCTGGCATCAAGACGGTATTCAGTTTGCAAGAATGGGTATGACACAGGAGGCTGCGGATTTCAACACGTGGAAATTAGAAAACAGCAAGAATCGTTTCCCAACATTTTGGGGCCCAGGCCACGATTGGACTCCCGACCATAACCATGGTGGTTCTGGAATGATTGGCGTACAAGAAATGCTGATGCAAACTATAGGAGATCAAATTGTGCTTTTCCCAGCGTGGCCTAAAGATTGGGATGTGGATTTTAAACTAAACGCACCTTATCAAACTGTTGTGGAAGTTGTTCTTAAAGATGGTAAAGTAGTGGAGTTAAAGGTAACGCCAGAAAGCCGTAAGAAAGATGTTGTTTTGATGATTGAGTAAAACGAATCGTCATGCTGACAATCGCTTCGGTTTACCGAAGTGAGAAGCAGCCCGCCTGAACAGGAACGGGCAAGCATCTTTCTCTAATTAATCATACCTGTTCCAACTGTAGTGATCCTGCTTCCCTGTTCACTAAAGTGAACGGGCGACAGGATGACGTAACAAACAACCATTCTCTTTCAAGCGTCCGCTTGGAAGGAATGGCTGAGGACAGTTTAATCACTTCACCGTTTCAAACCCTGCTTCCGTCCAACTAGTAATACCGCCTTCTAATTCGTAAATCTCTTCAAAGCCTAATTCTTCCAAAAGGTCCGTTGTTTTATCGCTCCTCCCTCCTTCTGATCCAGCAGCACAATGAACAAAAATTGGTACAGATTTATCCAACTTCGAAATAGCATCCTTAAAACCATCATCCATAATATTAATATTAACCGCCGATTTTAAATGCCCCGTTTCATATTCACTCGGCGTTCTAACATCAATTATCTGATTGCTTTCCGATGCCTTTATTTTTTCTTCAAACTTTGCAGCAGTCAGCATTTCACTTTTAGATGCTTCTTCGTTACAAGCAAACAGAGCAAACATTAGCACCATTGCTAATATTGGTTTTAACATCATAGATTTCATGTTCATTGGTTTTAATATTGATGGAGACATAAAGTTAATTAAGTTGAGTACACTTTTTTAGATTCCTTATAAATCATTCCAACAGGACACACCCAAACAGCCAGGGCAATCGGGTCTAAATTAGCCCAATTCTAAAGGAAGATTGTTCACAATTAACTGTTTAAAAACCAGTCAAATACACTATTGAAAGCTTGCACAGTCAACTGACTGCTAGTACCTTGTAAGTAAAAATGACTAAAAATCCGTTAGGCTGTTTTTCTGTTTTGAAAGACCCTAGAATTAACCGTACCAAACTTTATAATTTAGAAGCTATTATTTTTCAAACAGTATCAGCAATAATTTCAGGATGTGATTCGT
>JABSPQ010000378.1 GCA_013214205.1 Flavobacteriales bacterium | reverse complement strand
TCTTTGAAAATTTAGAAAATGTAAAACTATGGTTACATGATTTTATTAAAAATAACCTGACCACTGAGAAAATTTTAAGCATAACAAATGATAAACTTTTTTTTGACGCTTTTGTGGGCGGATTTGATTGCTAATTGGTACAACTCTACCTGAACTTGTTCTGCAACACCGTCTTTATTTATAACGATGGTAGTTTCATCTCTAAATGGATTGGGATAAGCAGATAAGGTGATCTCATCTCCATTAACAACCACCACATTTTTATCCTTTTCTACCGATTTAGTCATGGCTACATGATCACAGGAACCAATTACATAATCACCTTTAGCCAACTTTTTATCAACCTCACTCAGTTTTACATCATGTTCATGTGGATCACCCATACCTCCTAAATGGCACATCACAATTTCTTCCTCTTCGGGTAAAACTGGACATGTCCCGATTTGGACTTGCTACATTAGACTGGACGGTTAGTTAAGATACTGTTGCTATAAATTAAATTAGCAAAATGTCAAGAACAAAAAGGAGTTACACAGCTGTCTATAAACGTAATGCTGTGAAGTTATCAAAAGAAAAGGGTAATGTGTCGAAAGTCTCGAGAGAGTTAGGTATCGGTGCTCAGCTAATCCATCGTTGGAAGAAAGAACAACGAGAGTATAAGGATAATAGTTTTCCAGGCCATGAGAAGCCAAAACTTACAGATGAGGGTCGTGAAATTGCACGTTTAAAGAAAGAGTTACGCGATGCTAAAATGGAAACTGAGATTTTAAAAAAGCGATTGGCATCTTCTCCGCGAACGACAGCAAAAATTTGGGTTCATAAAGCAACACAAATTGAAATACCCTGTTGAGATGATGTCAAAAGTATTGGATGTGAGTAAAAGTGGCTACTATAACTGGTTAAATTCAAGTAATTCATTACTAACCTCAGGATTCGAAGTAGCGAATTCTTTCAACAAACTAGTTCCTCCACTAGTTCCATCGCTTGTCCATAATTGCTTTTTCCCAAATGGAGATACCGACACAAAAAAGAGCGTACCGCTTATATTTGTTAACTCATTATCAATTTCTGGAGCTGATGTAAAAAATTCTTTAAGTTTTCCCTTTAACATTAAAGGAACCAAATACTGAAACAATTGTTATTGCAACGAGGACAATAGATCGGAAAAATGATTTTGTTTTTTGCATTTTTCACGATTAAATAAATGATAAAAAAATAGCGAGAACAGCTTACTGGGTTGATTATGAACCACAAGGCAATTTAGTAATTCGAAGTACGAATTTTGCAAATACAGGCAAGTATTTATATATTCCTATAAGCAGGACATCCACAGCAGAAAAGCTGTAAACATGGGCAATGGAGACTTTATGAACAAATAAAGCCTAGGCTTTTTCTTTTAAGAAAGGAACAAATTTAAAGTCGCCATGTTCGATTTCTTCAAATTCGGTTTCGCTAATTTTTCTTAGCTCATACATTTTCTGTGTACCATCTCCACCAACAGGAACTACAAGCGTACCTCCTATTTTTAGTTGATTCTTTAAATCATCTGGAATATATGGTGCACCCGCAGTAACTAAAATCTTATCGAAAGGTGCAAATGCAGGTAATCCTAAATAGCCATCGCCATAAAAACACTTAGCAGTGCAATTCATACTAACAAGGAGCTTCTTAGTTTTATCAAACAATGCTTTTTGACGTTCTATACTAAATACTTTAGCACCCAATTTAAACAATACCATGGTTTGATACCCGGACCCGGTTCCTATCTCTAAAACTTTATCGCCTCTCTTTATATTTAATAAAGACGATTGAAACGCTACAGTATAAGGTTGCGAAATGGTTTGACCTTCTCCAATCGGGAAAGCTTTGTCTTCGTATGCAAAGTTTAAAAATGCGCCATCAAGAAATTGATGCCTTGGTATTTCATTTATAGCGTCTAAAACAGCTTCCGACGTAATCCCCTTACTTCTAATCTCCTCAACCAGCTTCTTCCGAAGTCCTTTATGCTTAAATGTGTCCAATTCTGAATTTTATTTATTACAAAACTACACAATCCAGTTTTATGTTGAATAGATTTAAATTATAATTATAATTATCCTAAAAAAAACATTTTCTTTGTAAAAAATATATTCCATATGCACAACATAGGAGTTCTGGGGGCTGGCCATTTAGGAAAGATCCACTTGAAGTTACTCAAAGAAATCAAAGGGTACAACATAGTTGGGTTCTATGATCCAGACGAAGAGAAATGCAAAGAGGCGAAAAAGAAATTCGGATTACATGTTTTCAATTCTGCAGACGAGCTTATTGAAGTTTCTGAAATTGTAGACATTGTAACTCCTACTCTTTCTCACTACGATTGCGCGGTAAAGGCATTAAGAAGTTCGAAACATGTATTTATCGAGAAACCGATAACCAATACGGTTCAAGAAGCCAAAGAGCTAATCGATTTAACAAGTGAAGCCAACGTAAAAGTGCAAATAGGTCATGTAGAACGCTACAATCCGGCATTTTTAGCTGCCAAGCCTTATTGCAACGAGCCCATGTTTATTGAGGCACACAGGCTCTCTAAATTCAATCCACGCGGCACAGATGTATCTGTAGTACTAGATTTAATGATCCATGACATAGATATTGTTTTGAGCATCGTTAAATCGGGGATTAAAAGAATTAGCGCCAGTGGTGTTGCTGTAATAAGTGAAACACCCGACATTACAAATGCTAGAATTGAATTCGACAATGGTTGTGTTGCCAATTTAACAGCAAGCAGAATGTCGTTGAAGAACATGCGGAAAACAAGATTTTTCCAGAGGGATGCATATATCTCTGTAGACTTTTTAGACAAAGTGGCAAGCGTGGTTCAATTGGGTGATGTTACGCAAAGTTTAAATCCTTTTTCTATGAAAATAGACACTGGCAATAATGGAGAGCAAAAACAAATCAACTTTAAATCGCCAAAAGTGAAGAACACCAACGCAATTAAAAACGAATTAGAAGATTTCTTAGATGCCATTGTAAACGACACAGAACCAATGGTAACAATCAATGATGGGTATGCTGCCCTAGATGTTGCCAATACAATTATCGAAAAGTTGAAAAAAACTGCAGATTTAGACGTTGAAGGAAATAACAATTAGGAAAATTGATCGTTCCAAGAAAATAACTTTTATGAAATTGCAGCATTTTAAACCCTGCTTCTGGTTGTTCGGATCTTTCATACTTATAAATAGCTTTGGTTGCAAAGACAAACTAAAGGTAGATGTCCCCTCCTACCTTAAAATCGACGACATTGTTGTTAACACAGATTACTTTTCTCAAGGTTCTACATCCGACAATATCATTGATGCTTGGGTTTTTGTAGACGATCAGTTAATTGGAACTTACGAACTCCCGGTTACCCTTCCTATTGTCGAAACAGGCATTCATAAAATAGAAATCAAAGCTGGTATTAAAAGAAATGGCCAAGTAACAGATAGAGTAACCTATCCTTTTTATCAATCTTATACCAATAGCACTTCCATTAATTTAGTTGCCAACGAAACATATGAATTGACACCTGAGTTAGAATATTATTCGTCGGCTAATTTTGTTTGGCTCGAAGATTTTGAGACTCCCAACATTACCATGGAAGCCAGTGGCAACAGCGATACCAACATGGTAATCCTTAAAGATGCGAGCATTGCTTTTGAAGGAAATTCATGTGGAGCGATGTACCTTACTAAGAATAATTATGAATTTGAAGTATCTTCGCTTGCCAATACACCATTTGATTTAGCAAAGGATGGAACAAATATCTATTTAGAATTAGACTATAAGATTGATCAAAACATGGAAATTGGACTATATGTTAATTCGCCAAGTACAGTAATAAAGTCGCATTTAATTACGCTAAAAGCGAATACAGAATGGAACAAGTTATATTTCTTTTTAACTCCAGAGGTTGCGTCGTATTTCAATGCTCAAGATTTCAATCTTTATTTTTCGGGAAAAAATACATACGATGAAGATAGCGTTGCTTTTCTAATCGATAACATTAAACTGATCTCTAATTAATTGAATAAAACCAACCAAATAATAAAACAAGTTAGTTTCGATTTTATCGCAGCAGCGGTGGCTTGGGCTTTATTTTTTGTTTTCAGAAAAACTTATTTAGAACCCCTTAAGTACGGATACCAAGTTCCTTTTGAGCTTAATAATAGCTTTTACATTGGAATAATTATAATCCCAGCATTCTGGGTTTTACTCTATGTTATTTCAGGCACTTATCGAAACCCACTAAGAAAATCAAGATTAAAAGAACTAGGACAAACTATTTCGTTAACGCTTATTGGTTCTATCGTAATTTTCTTTGTATTGATTTTAGACGACGAAATTATGGGCTACAAGGCCTATTACACATCGTTCTTAACATTATTCTCGCTTCACCTTACACTAACGTTTATTCCTCGATTTATTAATTCTACTCAAATCGCCCACAAAATACACCGAAGAGAATTTGGCTTTAACACCCTAATGATTGGAGGAAATGGCAAAGCAACCAAGCTATACAACGATTTAGAGAACCTAGAGAGATCTATGGGTAATGTGATGATTGGCTTTTTGAATGTGTATGATAGAGAAGAGTATTTGCTTGAGAAGCATCTAGAACATTTAGGCAACTACGAGCAGGTAAACGAATTCATTGAAAAACACAATATTGAAGAGGTAATTATAGCAATTGAATCGTCGGAACATGTTGCTATTAAAAAGATAATTAGCCTGGTTGACAGCAGTGATGTACTTATTAAAATCATTCCGGATATGTACGACATTTTAACTGGTTCGGTTAAAATGAATACCATTTACGGCACACCGCTTATTGAGATTTCGAGTACGCTGATGCCGATTTGGCAACGAAATTTAAAAAGAATAATTGATGTAACAGCTTCTACATTTGTGCTTATTTTTTGCATGCCAATGTTTATGGCAGTGGCGTTAATCATAAAATTAGATTCTAAAGGGCCTATATTTTATTCGCATCCTAGAATCGGAAAAAATGGGAAACCGTTTACCATTTACAAATTCCGCTCTATGAAAACCGATGCAGAATCTAAAGGCCCTGCCCTATCTTCGGATAACGATAGTAGGATTACAGGATTCGGTAAGTTTATGAGAAAAACGAGAGTAGATGAAATGCCTCAGTTTTTTAATGTTTTAATTGGCACTATGAGCTTGGTTGGGCCACGACCAGAACGTCAGTACTTTATAGATCAAATTGTTAAAACGGCTCCTCATTACAGGCATTTACACAAAGTATTACCAGGCATTACGTCTTGGGGACAGGTTAAATATGGTTATGCAGAAAATGTGGATGAAATGATTGAAAGACTTCGTTACGATATTATTTACATAGAAAACATGTCGTTGGCGGTAGATTTCAAAATTATGATTTACACCGTGCTTACCATCTTAAAGGCAGGTGGCAAGTAAAGTCACTTCAATAATTTAGCTGCGGCAGCTTCGGCGGCATCCTCTTCTATTTTTCTAACAATTTTTTCTATCTCCTTATCTTCTCCATTAGGATCGTAAGTAGATTTTAAATTATTGCCAAACAACCTTGCCAACGCTTGCCAAAACATAGCCGAGAAAGAACTTCTTAGCTCCTTTAACAGTACGTACGACGTATCGCCTGCTTCTCTATCAACCAACCTCAATAAAATACGACCTTGCGTAACCGTTAAATTTTTGAGTTCCGACATAAATTCATTTTTAAGCTTCTTCTCAATTACTTTCATGTGCTTGGCTCTTTCGCTGTCGGATTTAAGCGCCATTAACTCGTCATTGTACTTTTCTAATAACTCGGCAGCTATCAATGCGTATGGATACGCTTTCTTTACATCGCGTACTAATTTATAATACTTGGCTTCTGCACGACGAGATTTAAATTTTCTTCTTCCTTTAACTTTATAGGTATTTAAATAAATTAATGGAATCGTGTCTCCGTCTAAAATAAGCGCTCTAACTACCGTACCTTTCTTAGATAGTTCTTTATCAATATCAACTTCATCTTGCTGGCCATAGCTATGCGCTGTGACAAATAAGAATACAGGAAGTATAAAGAACAACCTGAAACAAGATTTCCTAAAAATACTAATCATCATTTTACAAAGTTACTAAATACATAAACTACCTAAAGCCGATAAAATTTTACCTTAGCAATCTCGTTTACCAATAATATGAAATCGACAAGCTTCATTTTACTTATATGCTTTTTTACAATTCTTGTTCCAAGAAATGTTGTTGCGCAAGAAAATGACCTTTTTGTTAAAGTGAATTTCGGGATTCCAAAGCTTACAAACGACAAAGAATACCGAGAAAATTTTAAAGGCATATTTAATATTGGCGTGTCGTGCGAATTAGAAGTGTTTAAATTCCTTAATGCGGGTGGCTTTTTTGATTTTTACGGAATGGACGATAACATTACCGACTTACCGCACAAAAACTCGATTATAAGAAATAAAATTTTTATTGGTGGTTTAATTCTTGCCAACGATCAAGATATAAAAGACATCGCAGTTTGGTCCAATTACATCAAATTGGGCTATGCTGCTCTAAATTTTAAACACAGAGAAACTAAGAATGGCAATTTTAACAAAATTTACAAGTCGGACGGAAGGATGTTGGCCCTGGGCAGTAATTTAAACTACATTGTAGACAACACTACCCGAATTGGCATTTACTTTACCTATACTTTCATAGACGATTTGTTCGACTTGCAAAACCTTGATGCTTCCAATCAATCAACTGCAACACACACCACGCAATTTTTAGTAACGGGAATTAACTTGGTGAAGAAGTTTTAAGCCAATACTTCTTTAACTCTATCGGCCGCATCCTGCAATAAAATCGCAGAAATCACTTTCAATCCAGAGTTATCGATAATCTCTTTACCTTCTATCGCATTGGTTCCTTGCAACCTCACAATAATAGGCACCTTAATGTCGCCAATGTTATTATAAGCATCCACAACACCTTGCGCTACTCTATCGCACCTTACAATACCGCCGAAAATATTTACCAAAATAGCTTTAACACTTTCGTCTTTTAAGATGATTCTAAATGCTTTTTCAACTCTTTCGGCATTGGCAGTACCACCAACATCTAAAAAGTTTGCAGGTTCTCCACCCGACAATTTGATGATGTCCATAGTAGCCATTGCTAAACCAGCACCATTTACCATACAACCAACATTACCATCCAACTTCACAAAATTTAAATCGTGAGAAGCAGCTTCTACTTCAGTAGGGTCTTCCTGCGTGTCATCGCGCATTTCTGCAATGTCTTTATGACGGTACAAAGCATTGTCGTCTATACTCACTTTCGAATCCGCAGCAAAAATTCTGTCGTCGGACGTTTTAAAAACTGGATTGATCTCAAATAAAGAAGCATCAATCGCATCGTAAGCTTTATACAAAGCAGCTACAAACTTGGTCATTTCTTTAAATGCCTGACCTGATAAACCTAAGTTAAAAGCAATTTTCCGACATTGAAATCCTTGAATTCCAACAGCAGGATCAATTTCTTCATTAAATATTAAATGAGGAGTTTCTTCAGCTACTTTTTCAATATCCATTCCGCCTTCGGTAGAATACATAATTGTGTTTTTTCCAGTTTCACGATTTAGCAGAACGCTTACATAAAACTCTTGAATTTCGCTAGGGCCTGGGTAATAGATGCTTTGCTCCACCAAAATCAACTGTACCAATTTCCCTTTGGCATCAGTTTGAGGTGTAACCAATTGCATTCCTAAAATATCGTTGGCGAATTGAGTTACCTCTTCTAACGATTTAGCAATTTTAACTCCACCACCTTTACCACGTCCACCTGCGTGAATTTGTGCTTTTATTGCCCAACTTTCCGAACCAGTCGACTCTTGTAAACTCTTAGCAGCCTCTAAAGCTTTTTCTGGCGTGTCGGCCACAATACTCTCAGGCACAGCAACGCCAAAACTTTTTAAAATTCCTTTTCCTTGGTATTCGTGTAGATTCATCCTATAAAAAATTAGTTCGTTAAAAATAACGCATTCAGTCACATATCAAAAGTAACTTTACAAACATATTTCAATACGTTTAAATTGCCGAAAATGTTCTATACTTGTTCACATGATTGAGGCCAAAGAAATCTATAAATCCTACGGAGAACTTTCTGTATTAAAAGGTATTTCCTTTAAAATAGAAGCATCGGAAATCGTTGCTATCATGGGCGCTTCTGGCGCAGGAAAATCTACCTTATTACACATTATTGGCACTTTAGACAAATCTGATCGGGGCGATTTAATTATTGATGGGGCAAACATAAATAGTTTCAATGCGAAAGAGTTAGCTCATTTCAGAAACCAAAAAATCGGATTTGTATTTCAATTTCATCATTTATTGCCAGAATTTACCGCAATAGAAAACATTTGCATCCCTGGCTTTATCGCAAAAAGGAACGAAAAAGAAGTAAAAGAGAGAGCCATGGAATTATTGACTCTGTTAAATTTAGCCGACAGAGCAGGACATAAACCGAATCAATTATCGGGGGGCGAACAACAAAGAGTTGCAATTGCTAGAGCTTTAATTAACGATCCTGCAATTATTTTGGCCGATGAACCATCTGGAAATCTCGATTCTAAATCGGCTGCTGAGCTCCACAATTTAATATTTTCGTTAAGAGACCAACTAAAGCAAACCTTTGTAATCGTTACACACAACCAAGAGTTAGCGGATTCTGCCGATAGAAAAATTATAATTGAAGACGGCAGTATCAAGTAGACTTTTAACAATTCAAAATAACTACAGAATTGATTCGTTACTCTCTTATTCCAAATCTCTTGGAGATGGTGCAATCTTACCTTAATTTTGCTTTTTAATGAGCTTCGCGTACCCTTTATTCCTTGTTGCGTTAGTATCGATCGCAATCCCGATCATCATTCACCTTTTTAATTTTCAGAAAACGAAAAAAGTATACTTTACAAATGTGAAGTACTTATTTGACGTGAAGCAAAAAAGCAGGAAAAGAAACAACATCAAACACTTCTTGGTTTTACTCTCACGAATTCTTGCCATTTGCGCTCTAGTACTCGCTTTCGCTCAACCATTTTGGCCAGAAATTAATGTCCCCAATGCTGCTAAATTCTCGAATTTAATCAATATATATATAGACAACTCTTTCAGTATGCAAGGGAAGTCGGAATCGAGTGTGTTATTAGAAACTGCCAAGTTAAAAGCAATCGAAATTGTAAATGGAAGAGATCAAGCCGATAGGTTTCAACTGTTAACAAACGATTACAACAAGGCGGGCAGCACCGAACTGGATAAAAATGAAATATTGGAGAAGATTAACAAAGTTGTTATTTCTCCTAAGGTAAAACCATTTTCGGAGATTATAGCCAGACAAAACGACGTGCTGAATGAGTATGGATCGAAATCAAAAATTTCTTATCTCATATCCGATTGTCAGAAAAACACTTTTAATCTGGATGAAACAGAATTTAGTGAAGAAGTATCCTATCACCTCATTCCATTACATTCCGAATTTACGAACAACATCCTAATTGATTCTTGTTGGTTCTCCTCTCCTATCCGACAACCAAACACGATTTTAGAACTACAAGTTAGGCTCAAAAATTTATCGGATGACGATTCTCCAAAGGTTCCATTAAAGTTGATGATCAACGGAATTCAGAAATCATTGGCAAGTGTAAGTATTGGTGCTAACGGCAGTGCAATTGCTACGTTGTCGTTTACTTCTGGCGAAAGCGGCATTCAAGAATGTGAGGTTGCAATTGAGGATTTTCCTATCTCGTTCGACAACACTTACTTCTTCTCGTTTAAAATTAACGAGCAATTGGATGTGCTTTGCATCAACGAAACGGACGAGAACAATTACATCGCGAATTTATATGCTACAGATGAAGTTTTCAACCTTACAAATTCGAGCGCCAACCAAATTGATTTGTTTTCATTGAGCAAATACGACATGGTAATTTTGAATGAGCTAAACAGGTTTTCATCAGGATTAATCTCCGAAATTAAAAAGCATGTTGAGCAAGGCGGCTCATTATTATTGGTTCCGTCTGATAAAATAGATCTTGATTCTTATTCAGAATGCGCTCTTGCGCTAAACATCAACGCTTTTAAAAACGTTGTCACTGATTCTATTAGAGTAGGCCAGATAAATACAGAGCATGAGATTTATGAAGGAGTTTTTGAATCGATTCCGAACAACATTAACCTACCCATGGTTAGGATTTCTTATCCGCTTAACGAATCGGAATTAAAAAACAACAAATGGCTGCTTAAGCTTGAAAATGGCGTAACTGTTTTGAGCAGCTTCGATAGAGGAAAAGGCCGAATCTATTTATCGGGAGCACCTTTTAACATGAAGGCAAACGACTTGGTTAAACATGCTTTATTTGTGCCTACTTTATACAGAATGGGGCTAAATAGCCAAGCATCAGGTATGTTGTCGCATATAATTGGAAAAACAAACGCGATAGAAATAGATCACTTACCGCATGCCGAAAAAGATATTTTCCATATTAAAAACGACAACTTCGACATTATTCCTGAGCACCGAGTAGTTAATACAAGTTCTACCATTTACCCTGGCGATTTAATTAAAAAGGCAGGAAACTACCAATTAACAAGCGATAGTAATAAAATTGGACTTTCCTTTAACTACAACCGAGCAGAATCTGCTATAGAAGCTTACGAAAAAAGCGAGTTAACTAGTTTGGCAAAGGATTTAAACTTACCTAATTTTAAAGTGGACACCCAGTCGTATAGCACTTTAGGAAGCGGATTTTCAGATTTGGCAAATAGAAGAACTTTATGGAAACTATGTATTATCTTTGCAATCGTGTTTTTTGCAATAGAAACATTATTACTTAGATATTGGAAAACAGAAAACGAATGAGTCAGGAGATTTTAATTAAGTCGGCCAAAATCATAGATCAGAACTCTAAATTTCACAACAAAAAAATGGACGTTCTTCTTAAGGACGGTATCATTAAAAAGATCGATAAAAACATTAAGGCTACCTCTAAGCAAATAGTATACGATCAAAAAAACCTCCACCTGTCTCCTGGTTGGTTTGATATGAAAGTGAACTTTAGAGATCCAGGTTTCGAACACAAAGAAGATTTAAAATCGGGAAATAATGCAGCTGCCACTGGTGGATTTACAGGCGTAGCTTGTATGCCGTCTACTTGCCCTCCGGTGCATACCAAATCTCAGGTTGAATACATTAAAAACAAAAGCGCTTCGATGATTGTTAATGTGTATCCTGTTGGAACCATTTCGTACAATCACGAAGGAAAAGAAATCTCTGAGATGTTCGATATGCACAATTCCGGTGCTATTGCTTTTTCAGACGATAAAAAACCAATTAAAGATTCAGGCCTAATGATTCGGGCCTTGCAATACGTACAAGGTTTTGGAGGCTTAATAATGTCTCACCCGAACGATACCAGTATTTCTCACAATGGCATGATGAACGAAAGCAACACCAGTACCATGCTCGGGCTGGTTGGGATTCCTGAAATTGCCGAAGAAATTATGGTGGAAAGAGATTTAGCTTTAACTGCCTACACAAATGGCAAATTGCATTTCTCAACTATTTCTACTGCAAAATCGGTGGCCTTAATTAGAGCTGCCAAAAAGAAAGGCTTGAAAATAACTGCAGAAATAAGCGCCAACAATTTGGTTTTAGACGACACTTCGGTTGAGAGTTTCGATAGTAATTTCAAATTAGAGCCACCTCTTAGAAATAAAAAAGACATTAAGGCTTTAATCAAAGGCGTTAAGGATGGAACGATTGATACGATTTGTTCTGACCACTGCCCAGAGGATGTAGAAGAAAAGGACAGAGATTTCCAAGATGCTACTCCTGGTATTATCGGTTTAGAAACATGTTTCTCTTTAATCTTATCGGCTTTAGGAGAAGATGTGAGCATAGATGAGATTGTAAAAATAATGTCGACCAACCCCAGAGAAATCTTAGGTCTCCCCTTGCCTACCATCAATGTTAACGAACGTGTAGAGCTAACGTTGTTCGACCCTAAATTAAAATGGACTTACAATAAGGTTTACTCAAAATCTAAAAACACGCCTTTCTTAGAACAAGAATTAATGGGCCGAGCGATTGCCATTTTTAATGGGGATCAAGTAGCTGATTGTAATTAAGGCTTCTTTTTTCTGTGCCATGACCTAAAGGACATGACAAAAGTCATTTCGTTTTATTTTATCCTTTTTTATTTAGCTATTTCCTTTTGCATTTTGGTATCGGGTACATCTCGTTTCGCTCGACCTAAAGGTCAAGGCTAATTGTATTTTGTTCTTATTAAGGTCTATGCTACACATGGCTTTTTTGCCCATTCCTTCAGGTGTGGGTAAAAACAATCATGTTCCCAACACCCCATTAATCAACTAAAAATGTAGCTTTAAGATACTTAACAATCAAAAGAGTGAATAGAACTTTAATCGATTTAAATAGAACCAACTGGAAATCGCAACTAGAAACAGTTTCTATTAAGTACCACAAAATTGGTGCATGGTGCGGGTTCGCTTTCAACTTAATTTTTAGCATCAGCGATTATTTTATCATGCCAGAATACTGGCTGCAATTCTTCATTATCCGTTCAATTGTTTCTGCAATTATTTTGGCAAGCATCTTTGGTCAAAGAGCTGCATTAGTTAAACACGAAATAATGATTGCTACAGCTGTGTTGCTAATTTCTGTAGAAAACGCCTATCTGTACAGTGTAATGGATGTCGAAATGTTTCAGCAGCACACCTTCGCCTACATCGCTTTATTTATTGGCTGTGGCATGTTGGTTTTATGGGAAAGGATTTACTCAATTGTAATTGTAGTAGCCAACATTGTAAGTGGTATAATTCTGTTTCCAATATTTTCTCCGCTCACTATAGATCAAGTTATGGCCAACGGAGGAATGCTCACCATCTCTGTTTCCATCTTCACTATTTTCCTAATAAATACACGTTACAACCTTACAGTAAAAGAAATTAAAGCCCGATTGGCTTTGTCGGAATCAAATGAGCATTTGAATATCCAGAAAGAATTGGTTGAAGAAAGAAACAAAGAAATTAGAGACAGTATTACTTACGCCAAACGCATTCAGGATGCAATGCTGCCTTCAGCTGCAATATTAACAGAGAATTTACACGATAGTTTTGTACTCTACAAACCAAAAGACATTGTTGCTGGCGACTTCTATTGGCTTGAGAAAATTGGCGATGTAGTTTTATTCGCTGCAGCAGATTGTACAGGACATGGTGTGCCCGGTGCAATGGTGAGTGTAGTTTGTATTGAAGCGCTCAACAGAAGTGTTAGAGAATTTGGCCTAAGAGACCCCGGTGAAATATTAACCAAAACTCGCGAATTGGTGGTGGCAACTTTTGAGCAATCGGAAGAAAAAGTAATGGACGGAATGGACATCGCTTTAATCAGTTTAAATAGAATTAGACAGCAAGTGAAGTATGCTGGTGCTTACAATCCTCTATTTCAAATTAAATTATTGGATGATGAAGTGCTCGAAAAATCGGCTAAGAATGAAACGCATTACCTGCATGAGGTAAAAGCCGACAAGCAACCTGTAAGTAAATACATGGATACAAAACCATTTACAACTCATACCATAAAAATTGCTTCTGGCGATATGCTCATTATTGCATCGGATGGATATCAAGATCAATTTGGAGGCCCGAAAGGCAAAAAGTTTAGGGTTAAAATAATGAAAGAGTTATTGCTTGAAATCTCTGATAAAGATTTATCAGAACAGAATCAATTGCTCGATAAGGCATTTGAAGATTGGCGAGGTGACGAGGAACAGGTAGATGATATTTGTGTTATTGGAGTAAGAATCTAAATATTCAACAAAGAGGTTTGAGCAAGAGTTTTGAGAAAAATAAAATTCTTAATTCGGATTGTTCGGTCCTTGTATAAGTTCTTTTACA
Organism: Flavobacteriales bacterium; assembly: GCA_013214205.1. Classification (GTDB taxonomy): domain Bacteria; phylum Bacteroidota; class Bacteroidia; order DT-38; family DT-38; genus DT-38. The sequence continues at coordinate 1,380 of JABSPQ010000378.1, read as the reverse complement.
AAACCACTTTAACTTTTAGTTGCTTTTATTTTGGCATAGTTTATGAATGATCTTCAATAACTTATGTCAAACATCATGAACCATTTTTTAAAATCTTCGCTCCTTATATTGTTAATCTCTACCCTTTTAATTGGCTGCGCAAAAGAACAACTGCCAAGCCTCACTCCCACTGAAATGCTTGTTGGCAAATGGGAAATAACTTCTACTGTTCTATTCGACGCTCATGTTAGCGGTGATGGTTCTTTTCTCCAATTCGAATCGTGTAACACAACGTGCGATGGTATAGATTTTAATGGTGCAAGCAATACCGCTGGCAACTTCACGTATGTTTTAAGTGACGATGCAACTTCGTTGGTGATTGATGATAAAAGCAATGATGGCCTTACCATTGGCTATACGTGGGAAGTAACCGAATTAAGCAATTCAAATCTTAGCATAAAAACGTCCACCATGTTTGGCGATTACAAAATCTACCTTACTAAATGATTAGTTGAAAGGTTCTCCAACTAAATTACAGACTATTTCCTTTTATGTAAAAAGTCTAAATCCAGAATTTTCCAGTCGCGGGTTATTATTGTTCGAAATGAGGTATTGTTCACTATCTCCCATTCAAAACCGTAGCCCATACCTCCTCCCGAAAACTCTCCTCTAATAACATAGCCTTGGTAAGTTTTAGAAATGTAAAACTGATCGATCAAATTATCACCCGCGCGTTCTAAGTTTGGGTTATACATACCTTCAATATTCAATAAAACGGATACGCCATTCAAACTCAATTCCGCTTTATCAAGCTTGGTTAAAGGCATTTCACCATCGGTTCCAAATACAGGATAATTGTTTATTAAAGCTACATGCTTGCCTTCAGTTCTGCTTATGGTATGCTTGGTGCTATCAAATGGAACTTGGGTTAATGTTAGGCTAATTGATTCGATATTGTGCTGGGCAGAATCGGATGGATTTTCCACCATGCTGGTTCTAATAGCATCATCAAAAACGACTGTTTCAGTAATCACTTGCGCTTACAAAACCATTGAGGTGCAGAACAACACAAAGATTAATAAAACTTTTTCCACTCGTAATTACTCGTAATTATTATAAAAATAGGTTTTTATAAGTTTACCCAAATAACTAACTTTACACGTTGTCAATCCTTGCAATAGCAAGCATTCCCAATTTGGCACCATTTATGAAAATGGCAAAATATAAAAAATAGAAAATCAGTTTACTGTAAGGGATTAATCCTAAATTCAAGTAATAAATGCAACTTTCAGATTTGCTGCGTTAAGTGTAAATTATCGAAACAAAAAGAGGACAATTCCTCTTTCTGTTTCGATGGAATATTTACCTTACTGCTTCAAATCACTAAAAAAGAAGTTGTAT
>JABSPQ010000377.1 GCA_013214205.1 Flavobacteriales bacterium | reverse complement strand
TTGGTATTCTTAGGGCTTTACAAAGATGTGCTTGCTTACCCAATCAAATATGCCTCGTATGCGGTTCCTGTCCGTCAGTACCGAATTTTGTAGTCGGTATTTGCTCTTTTATAGCGCAAATAATCTTCACTGCATGTCTCACGACAAACCAGCTTGCGACTTACTAATGGTTCGAGGCACGACCCTCGCCCATAAGGGACTTGCACCCTCTAGATTAATAATTTACCTTTCGATAAATTAAAGATGCCCATACTGGGCACACACACTATGTAAAAATGCATTAAAACGCATTTTACACAAACCGTTAAACCTAAAAGGAATACCTATTATATTAATGTTACTTTTAATTTAGAGCGAGCAAACAATTGCAATTTCATAAAACCAAATGTAGTTGCGTGGTAATTGGGAGAGATAAATAAAAGGAAATAGTTCAGACTTACAATGAATAAGAATGCCCTACTCTTATTAGCATTAATAGAAGGAGGCTCGGTAATGGCTTTAGAGTTATTGGGCGCCAGATTAGTTACCCCATTATTCGGTTCTTCATTAGTTATGTGGACCATCCTTTTAGCTGTAACGCTACTAGGTTTGGCCCTCGGTTATTTTATCGGCGGATGGGCTTCTACGAAAAACACATCAACAAAAAATCTGCTCTTCACATTTTTTTCAATTGCTGCTGTCTCAACTATCTTTACCAGAAGCATTGCGGCACCAACCCTCCTATTCGCCTCCGATTTTGGATTGTACACAGGTTGCTTTATAGCATCTTCCATAATTCTAATAATTCCGTTAACCGCCCTTGGCTCGACTTCTGCGCTAATCATTAAAGAATTAGCCAAAAGCAATTCTCAAAGTGGTAAATCGGCAGGATCCATTTACGCAATTTCAACTTTAGGTGGCGTGCTAACAACATTTCTTACTGGGTTTTATATCATTCCTAACTTTGGAATAACAGTCCCCATAATTGTTCTGTCGTGGTTACTATTACTTACCGCCGTCGCGGCATTCTATCACAAAAAGAAAATCCCGGTTTACATCACCCTGTTATTTATTTTTATTTTAGTAAACAGTAGCATTGTTGGCCCAGACAAAAACCCAAAACAAATTCAGTACAAATTAGATTTATTGGAAGAAGGACTATTGGGTCAATTAAGAGTAGATCACCTCAACATGCCTGTTGGAAATCAAATATTGCCTGTAAAAAGGTTGATGGTAAACAACATCGGACAAAGTATAATGAGGTCTTATTCCGACAACACATCGCATTGGGCGTATATCCATTTGATGTCTATAATTGCCTCCACCTCACAAGAGCGATCATCTGCCTTACTGTGTGGTTTTGGGGCTGGCGTTATGGCTAAAGAGTTGCTTAAACAACAATTTATTGTTGATGCAATAGAAATTGATTCGCGCTTAGAAACCATTGCACAAGAACACTTTGATTACAGCGGAAACTGCAATTTTATTGTTGACGACGCCAGACATTTCATTAAAACCACTAAGAAAAAATACGACCTTATTGTTCTCGATTTATTGAGAGGAGAATCGCAACCATCGAATTTGTACACCATTGAAAGCTTCCTCGAATTAAAACAAATTCTAAATCCCAATGGATTAATCGTTATCAACTTTCAGGGAAATTCTACTGGCGAGGAAACTAAACCATACTATGCTATTTACGGCACATTAAAAGCAGCAGGATTTCATGTAGAAGATTGGAGAACTCCAAATGGACAAGGAGACATCATCTTTTTGGTGACCAACCCTAATACCAAATTGACTTTTAAGCAGAATAAAATTAACGACTGTTGCAAAACCTTTCTTCCACAGTTTAATCAGGGAATAATTGGATCTCGGGATTTTCAAAACTTCGATTTGCTAACAGACGACAATCTTAAATTGGAACACCTCAATAAACACAACGCATATTCGTGGAGAGCAAGAGCAACCAGAACCGCTAAAGAAATTATGGAAGCGGGATACGGATTTAATTGATTCACCTTACAGGTTTAAATTGCTATTTTTAAGAACATAATAAGTCTGTCCATAAAATATAAACGGGCATACCCGAAACATTAATGTTAGGCCTACTTGAAAATGAACAAAAAGACTGTTAAAATAGTTCGGATTGGGGTTGTCTCCTTAATTATTACAAGCTGTATTATCATAGTAATTCTAGCGTGGTTAGCATTTGGACCAATTTACTCTTCGGGAAGCATAGAGGTTAATAGCCACGTTATAGAATACGACGAGAAATACTTGGGCGATTTTTCTGGGTCAAATTACTATGTTTCATTTTTATATAATGATAGAATAGTTGTGTTTCAGCCCCTTAATTAATCGGGCATAATTATATTAATAAATCTATCATTTTGAATGATGGAAAAGAGAAAATTCACCAAAGAAGAGAAACTTTCGATTATCAAAGAAGTTTCGGAACATGGGTTGAAATCAACTTTAGAAAAGCATAGCCTCTATGCGGCGAGTTATTATTCCTGGAAGAAAAAGTTGGATGATATGGGAGAGGAAGGCTTTACCCACGGGATCACTCCAGCTCA
>JABSPQ010000376.1 GCA_013214205.1 Flavobacteriales bacterium | reverse complement strand
GCTTCTTTTTTAGATTATTCTCTTTTCGTTGAGCTGATTTTAACTCTAAAAAACTCTCTTTTATTATAATTTCAAACACCTTTCCCATACCATAAATTTACACAAAATATAATGCCTTATGAAATTAAATTGGTATTACTTTAGGTTTTGTGGAAGTAATACTTCTTGTGCCTGGCCAATTACCCGATCTTCCTCTAGCGTTGCCATTAGCATGTTTTACCCTTTTTCTGTTCAATCCAAAATGGAGATCGGCCTGAAATGAATACGTATTCATTTGTCGGCCTCCAGTGCCATTTACTTCACCAATATTAACCCATTTGTTCCATTTGTATTGCTGAATAATGAAGGGATCTTCTATCATTTCTATTTCCGCCGACCAACTAAACAGCCCAGTTGAATCTAATGTTACCTTATGGAAAACCGTTCAAATCCAAGGGATAAATACTTCGGGGTTCATTATTTTAGGCAAGCAGGTTTTATTGTGAAATATGATAAAATAGACAGAATCACCAAGTTCAAGGTAATCGTTTAAGAAAGCTTCGAACGCGCTGGTGGTGTCGCTAAACAGCATTCGCTTGCTGTTAAGCCATACACTATCTATACAAAAAGATGCTTGCTCAGTACCTCTATATGGATTGAGTACATAAAGGTTTTTACTCTGATAGATTCCATTAGCTTTTATCTGTTGGCTTTTTGCTTGGAAATACATGGCATTAATGGACAGTATTAAAAGAAGTAGAATTATAGATTTAACGATGTTCATTTTGGTTTCTTTAGCCGAGCTAAGGCTAAAATAGCTTGTTTATCCCAACAAAAAATGCCACACCCAAAAGGATGTGGCATTTTAACAAAATGATATTATCTGATATTAATAATTCCCAGATACGTGCAGCTTTTTTGTTGTAGTTCTTCCTTCAACATTAACACGAACCAAGTAGATTCCTTGATCTCTCACGGAAACAGTATTTCTTCCGTTTACTAGATTTGCTGTTTTTACTTTCTTGCCAGAAATGCTGTATACATCAACGCTTCCTCTTTTAGAATCGATAATCAAATTCTTTCCAACTGATCTGATAGTAGTTAACCTTTCAGCCTTTTGAATAGATGTGGTAATATTTACAGTTTCACAATGGGTTGCTGAACAAGCATTAAGATCTGAAGTAGTTACGCAATACGACGCTGTTGTTAATCCCGTTATTGCAGCTTGACTATCGCCATTACTCCAATTGTAATAGTAAGGACTTGTGCCTCCTGTTGCAACTGTTGTTGCCGTGCCGTCTGTTGTTCCTATCGAACTTTCTGGTGTTGTGGTAACGGTTTGTGTTAATTCAGCAGGTTCTGTAATAGTGAATTCAGCAGTTGCAGTACCTCCTAAATCGTCTGTAACAAGAACGGTGTAAGTACCAGCGCATAAATTTATAGCAACTTGAACACCAGCAGAAACGCCATCAACATCGTTACTTATTCCGTCAGAAAAATCTACAGAATAAGGTCCTGTGCCACCACCAAAAAAGGCTTCGGCTGCACCTTGACAAGATTGATGACATGGGTCGTCGAAAGGCCACACTTGCACTGTTTGCGCATGTAAAACTGAAGTAGTAAATGCAATTAAAGAGACGAGTATTAATTTTTTCATATTTGATTAGTTTGAAAATTTATGTTTAATTATTTGTTCAATCTTAATATGTCGCGGTATTAAATTTACCCTAGGATGGCTAATAAAAAGGCGATTTCCGAGAATCTAGCATACTGCCCAACCTGACCGAATCTCACCGTAGCAAGAGGGTGCTTACTTTTTTATCAAAGAATTATTGTGTACGAGCAATAGTGTAAGTGATCGCCCGCCTGAACTGGAACGGGCTGGCCTCTGAGAAATTCAAGGCGTAGTTTTATCTGAATTATTCATAAGCCTTGAATTTTTCCTTAGTTTTTTTTCAAGAAAAAAAGTGAGCGGCCGCCCGCTGCTAGGGCAAAAGATAAAAAGAAAGCCCTTGCTTTCTTTCACCATAAAAATTTTCTCTCACCTGAAAAGTTTGTATTCAAATGCTAAATACAAGGAAATGTCCAATAAAAAGAGAACCATTTAAAAATAAGAAGACCTTACTTCTTTTTAGTCAACTACTTTATGACCTTTGCAGCTTTAAGCGAAAAATATAATTAAATAAATGGAAGAATTTGTTCCAGGTCAGAGGTGGACAAGTGCAGGTGAGCCTGAGCTAGGAATTGGCATTGTTGCAGAAGTAAACAGCAGTCGTGTGCTTGTACATTTCCCTATAGCCAACGAAAATCGGCAGTATGCTTTAGACAATACGCCATTGAAAAGAGTGGTTTTTAAAGCTGGCGATACAGTTGTAGATACCGATCAAGTTTCTATGGTAATTGAGCGGGTGCAAAACAATGGAGACTTGCTGTTGTACATAGGAAAAGATGGAGTTATTTCGGAAGCCGACTTAGGAGATGTATCGATAAAACATGGTGTTGACGATCGTCTTTTTAATGGTGATGTGGAAACGCCCGAAGTGTTTGCTTTAAGAAGAAGCGCATTGGAGTTCGATTATAATCGCAGAATTTCGCCTGTAAATGGTTTTGTAGGTGGCCGCATAGATCTAATTCCGCATCAGTTGTATATCGCACACGAGGTAAGTTCTCGGTATGCGCCACGGGTATTACTTTCCGACCAGGTAGGGTTAGGTAAAACCATCGAAGTATGTTTAATCTTGCATCGTTTGTTGTTGAGTGGACAAGTATCGCGGGTACTAATATTGGTTCCTGATTCTTTAGTTCATCAGTGGTTTGTTGAAATGCTTAGGCGTTTTAATTTATGGTTTCACATTTTTGATGAAGAGAGATGTATTGCACTAGACGAAAGTGCGCCTCAAGGAAATCCTTTTTTAGACGACCAATTGATTATTTGTAGTACTTCGTTTTTAGCTGGTTCGCAGCAAAGGGCACAACAAGCAATTTCGGCAGACTGGGACATGCTTGTGGTAGATGAAGCGCATCATTTAGAATGGTCGTTAGAGCAAGTAAGCCCCGAATATGCTATTGTTGAACTGTTGAGTAAAGTAGCGAAAGGGTTATTACTATTAACGGCAACGCCAGAGCAGCTTGGGGTAGAAAGCCATTTTGCACGACTCCGTTTACTCGATCCTGAAAGGTATGCCGATTATGATGAATTCATTAACGAATCGCAAGACCACAAAGAGATTGCCAATGTTGTTGAAGAATTGTCGTTGGGAAACCCTTTAAAAGAAAAAGATAAAACCTTGCTGGGAAGTCTGTTTGGAGAAGACCGAATTGCTAAGATTGAGGCAGGAGGGGCATTAGCGAAAAATCAAATAATAGAAGACCTGTTAGATCAGCATGGCCCAGGGCGTGTGATATTTAGAAATACACGTTCTGCTATCAAAGGTTTTCTAACTCGAATGGCGCATCTGATTCCGTTGGAATCAGAGCATTATCACGAGGAATGGAAACGCCATTTAACTAAAGAGTTTACCTCTAATAAAGCGGTGAAATCTGAATTGGGTTTCTCGCAAGACCCACGAATAATTTGGTTGGTAGCTTTGTTAGAGCAACTAAATCCAGCGAAAATATTATTGATTTGTAGAACTAAAGCGAAAGTTTTGGCTTTAAACAAAGCATTAAAAGAGTTAAGCGGGGCCAAAGTAGGCGTGTTTCACGAAGATCTTACCATTGTGCAACGTGATAGAAATGCCGCTTGGTTTGCCGAAACCAATGGAGCAAGAATCTTACTCTGTTCTGAAATTGGTAGCGAAGGACGAAATTTTCAATTTGCACATCATTTAATATTATTTGATTTGCCAATGCATCCCGAGTTGTTGGAACAGCGGATTGGCCGTTTAGACAGAATTGGACAATCGGAAGACATCCAGATCCATGTGCCTTACCTTAAAGGCAGTCCGCAGGAAGTATTGGTACGTTGGTTTCATGAAGGGTTAAATGCTTTTGAAGAAAACTTAGAAGGCGGAAACCAAATAGGGCAAATGTTTAACCAACGCTTGGCAGATTTAACGTCGGCCACTGCGGCAACTGATATCAGCACCAAGCTAGTTGCTTTGATTAAGGATACCGCAGTATTTCGAAAAGAGCTTAAGCAAACATTGGCCAATGGCCGCGACAGGCTACTTGAAATGAATTCGTTTAGACCGTTGGTGGTTGATAAGTTGGTGAAGAAAATTAAAACTGCCGACCAAGACTTAGGACTTGAAATTTATATGACCAAGGTGTTCGAATACTTTGGTATTGACATGGAAGACTTAGCACCACGAACTTATTTATTACGTCCGGCGCGAGCAAATAGAGAAGCCTTTCCATCGATACCAGATGAAGGCGTATCGATTACTTTTGATAGGAAGCGTGCCTTAAGCAGAGAAGATTTAAGCTTCGTTAGTTGGGATCATCCAATGGTAACTGGTGCTTTAGATATGGTGCTTACCACAGGTGCAGGAGGTGCTAGTTTTGGAGTGCTGAAAGGAACAAATGAAACAGGCATTTTACTAGAAGTGATATTTGTACTTGAAACAAAGGTTAAGCAAGGGGTGTATGTAGATCGGTTTTTGCCAACAACTCCTTTGCGCATTGTGATAAACCATGCTGGCGATGATGTTACAGAAAACTATTCTGTAGAGTTGCTCACCAAACAGTTAATGCCAGGACAAATAGATAGTTTAATTGAAAATGAGGCATTGGTAGATACCATGCTTCCGAATATGATTAATGCGGCTACAGAGGTGGCAGAGCAGTTAAGAGTTAAGGAAGTAGATTCGGGACTAGAACGTATGAATGAAGCGTTGGATCATGAAATTGGTAGATTGGCTTCTTTGCACAAAAAAAATAGTGCCATTAGGCCCGATGAAATTAGAACGGCCTTGGATGAGAAAAATGTACTGACAACACTTATTGGTGATGCACGGATTCGAATGGATTCACTACAACTGATTAGAATAGAGTAGGCTGTTGTTGAAATTGTAATCGTTGAAGAACCCTAACTTCTTAATCGTAATTTCAAAATTTAAGTAGGTTACTAGATTGCAATAATTTTAGTAAGCCAGTTTCATATTTGATGTCTCCTGAAAATCCTTCCCAAGGTTGCGATAACAAAAACTCTATGGTGTTTTCTATTTCTTTTGGGTTGGCAATGCCCGAGAATGCCATTGGATATGAAACTTGAACAGTTTGTAAGGCGAAATTGTTATAACTGCCATTTTTCATTCGATCGTCCAATAACGATTTCATTCTTTTGTTGGCTTCATCTATGCGTCCATTTTTGGCAAGGTAATAAGTTGTCCATGCATAAAAGGACATAGAAGGAATGTCGGGATTGTCAATTAACCATTGTACAGCTAATTGCTTGGTTTCGGTGGATGCTATTTTGTTTTCTTCTAGCAATACATTTCCCATTAAATATGCTTGGGTAACCTGACTATACTCGAGATAGTTGTTTTCTCCAAACCAATAATTGAAATATTGCTGTTGCTTTACTTCGGCTACGTCGTATTTGATAAAAACCAATTGTTCCAAATATTCATATACGTGGTCGGCAGAAAAAGGAGGGAGAGCGTTAACTAATTCTTCAAGTTTTAGTTTAATGCTTGGATGAGAGAATTGAATAGCGTGAGCGCACATTAATATTTGTAATTGGTCGTATCTCCCAAAACTATCGAGCGAACTAATAGCAGATTCAAACCATTTAGATAGTGCCTTAGTTTTTTCAGAATGTGCGACCATTAGTCCAACTAATATTAATGAAATCCAACACTGAAATGATGGTTAGTAAACGTAATGATTTTTGTTCATTAATAATATTGTATTTGATGCTGGTAGATGTTTTAACCCTATTCTGTTACAATTTGTAAGGTTGCTATGTCCTTCTTCTTGTTTGGTGCAAGTAGCACGATCGCCTTTTTTTAGATTTGTATTATTGGATAAAGCTTCTCAGTCCCAGCAAGTAGAATGAAAAAGTAGTTATCTATTTCTATAATGCCTGCCCAATGCATGTTTTCAACTTCATCATGTTTTTTTGTAAACCTTATTGTTTTAATTCAGCTACATTAATAACGATTATGTAAAAAGTCGTTATACATTGAGCCCAAAGTCCATAAAAGAGTTAAGAAAAACACGCCTAAGAATATTGACCTTAATCTAATTGCCTATCAATATTTTGACGGAGTTGATTTGTACATGATTGAGGGGTTTAGTCATGCAACCGTATTGACATTAATGAGCGAACTAGGAGAACATGGTATTAGAAAGTTCCATAGCGAACAATACTTTTCATCTTGGCTAAGACTTGCTCCAAATAATAAAATATCAGGAGGAAGAGTACTTAGTAGCAAAACACCTAAAGGAAGTAATCGACTTAAAACTGCTCTCAGGCAAGCTGCCAATGCAATAGCTAATCTCAATAACACACACACCTATCAGACTTTTTTAATAGAGTTGCATTTAGAAAAGGTAGAACATTCGCAATATCTGCAACAGCTAGAAAATTAGCTGTTATTATATGGAATATGCTTTACAAAACCCAACAATATAATCCGCCAACCACATACGAATACTTATATCAAAAACGTAAGAGAAAAGTAAAGCAGCTTAAAAAACAAATAGCTAATTTAGACGCACATATGAGCAAAATGACTCTCGCTTAAAACGTTAATTGTAAAGGGGTTACTAAAAGGTTACTCCGAAGACAAATAAAAATCAAAAGAAGACAAAAAATGAACCTACAGGAAAAGAACTTCAATGACCATGTTACATTGTTTTCTCTTAAAGAAAGAGGCTCAAGAATTGTATTTGGGAATATCTCCCATAACATAGTCGGAAACTTAATTGGTCCGATTTCAATCGTTGGTCTTTTTACCTTTCACTAATAAACGCAATAGGTAATGACCTTTTTTTAGCCCTTTCCGCTTTACTGAACCAAGAAATGCTCAATACCATTATTATACTAATAAAAAGAATGATCATTTTTTTAGATGTGAAGTGCATTTTAATTTAATTTTAAGATGAACCGTATTCCACACGATGACATTTCGATTTTAATTATGAAGTTTTTGCAAATGAAAAAAGCAGTGAGTCATTTTGGAAACCCACTGCCTTCTTCATTAATACTATTTAGTAATTACTTCACTAATCTTCTTTTCTTTAGTCAAAGTAAGATCAGTTTTAGGGATTTCTAACGTTAGTATTCCATTGGATAATCTAGCTTTAATTTTACTAGAGTCGACGTCTTCAGATAAGATAAATGATCTCCTAAATGAATTGTTTGTAAATTCTTGTGTTACATAACATGGCGCCAACTCCGATGCTTTTTTATTTTTCTTTCCAGTAACGCTCATAATTCCATTACTTACTTTGAAGGTAATTTCCTCCTTGTTATATCCAGCTACAGACAATTCAATGTCAAATTGATCCTCGTTTTCGAGAACGTTAGCCATTGCACTGTTTTCACCAGTAGATGAACGTTTCGAATCTTGTAATTGTTGAGATACCATATTTGATTGTCTCAAATTAGATGAACTATCTAAAGAATCTGTTAACAATAAAGACTGGAGTGTTTCAGAAGCACTAGCCAACTGTTGAGCGGCCAAATTATTTTGAGAGACGTTTAAAGGAGTGGCTAATTGCGCTTGTAATCCCGTTACTGCATTAGTCAACTGTTGTGCAGCCAAGTTGTTTTGAAGAAGGTTTTCTGTAGGTGTTAATCTCAGCGGTGTTAAAAGTGTTTGTGTTTGAAGTGCTACTGCTGCTGCTGCTAATTGCTGTGCAGCCAAAGATAATTTATTACTTGTGCTAGTTTTCAAATCACCACCCAAAGCCTCTTTACTTTTATTTTCAGATAATGGAATAACCCCAATTCTATAAGAAGGATTTACCTCTCTTAAAAGTTGAGTTATTTCAAATTGAGAAATTTCTAGTTCATTACCTTTTTTTGAACCATTTTTCGAAGTTGTATTATTCATAATTAAAAATTTAAATTAAACGTAAGTAATTGTTTGAGTTGTATTTAACAGCATTGATTGAAATAAGTTTCTTTAGTTTTGGCTAAATCTGTGAAACAGGCAATAGCTTCCACTAGCACAGATATTTCCACTGTGAACTGCAGGATTTTCACTGTGGATATTTCAGGCGATTGTACCTACATAAGTAGTATTGTGTACACTCTCTAAGAATAAATACGCAGCCAATTAAAGCACACAGAAATTAAAACAGGAGGATTTCAAGGAGATACTGTACAAGAAGAGATAAAAGGTATTTGAGAAATAAATAAAATAGTACATACTACCTGCGACCGTCTACTCGACGTGTGCTGTGAGATGTCGTGAGACATCGTAACTAGAATAAAGATGGTAGTAGGTCTACCGATTAGGGTTTTTAGGAAAACTAATCAAACCACTTCTGTGATATGTTTGCGGTAACAAAGATGTATGAAGC
>JABSPQ010000375.1 GCA_013214205.1 Flavobacteriales bacterium | reverse complement strand
CCCGTGCAGAACTTTAGAATAATGATCGACTTTAGTGGTTGCCGATAGATTAGCTAAAAGGCTCTCAGGAATAACTCCTAATAAATGATTTGCCCCAATTTTGTGATCTTTAAACACTTCCATAGTTAATTGATTATCAGGTAATTATATCAACAAAAAGATGTTTGTAAAACAAAAAAAGCCGGAAGAAATATCTTCCGACCATGACTGTCCACTACCCCCTTACTACCCCGTAGATTTTTTATCCCGTAGTAAAAAGACCATACTTTTGTTAGATTAACTATTCACAATATGAATTACATGAGATTATTAAGCTATAAATGATTAGTTAGTAAAGTTGGAGGGTGAATACAATTGCACATCTTTTATGTGTATATATTCGAGAAAAAGCCCTGCTTTTCAAAGCGCAAAACGTTAGCAAACATTTAACTAATTAACCCTGATATGAAAAATATTTTATTGACTTCCCTTTCTCTATTGTGCTGCGCTTTACTCTGTGCACAAAACAATCCTGCAAATGTTACAGTGTATCAGAATTATGAACATGTACACATCCCATCAATGAAGGATTACTGTCAGGTTGATGGAGGAATTGCATTAGCAGAGCAAGGCAAAGAGATAAATCCGCGCCGGCGACCGAATGCGTATTTTGGGGTAGACCCCGATTATCGTGTTGATACGATTGTTCAGGACAGAGAAGGTAACCGATCTCCTATTTCACCGATCATCAATCAAGATGGAATGATTAATGGATATACTCCTCAAGATCCTTCAGGAGCGAAAGGACCAAACCACTTCGTTCAGGTGATGAACAGTTCAGTTGAGATTTTAGACAACAATGGAGTCACAGTATTAGGACCTACAAGTCTTGCGTCATTCATTGCTACATCGAATAATGATGGTGATCCGGTTGTAATCTATGACAACATGGCTGATCGTTGGTTTATTTCTGCTTTCGGTAGCGCTAATAATTCTTTGGGAGTAGGTGTTTCAGCCACCAACGATCCACTTGGATCATGGGATTTTTGGTCATTCTCCTTACCTCAGTTTCCAGATTATCCTAAGTATGGCGTTTGGAACGATGGGTATTATGTGTCAGGGAATTTTGGTAGTCAAAATACTATGGCAATGGACAGAACTGCAATGCTTAATGGAAATCCCGTTATCACTTCGATTGTAATGAGCACACCAAACATGGGTAACTCTGGTTTCTTAATGGCCCTCCCTGTCGATCAGGATGGCGCATCAATTCCATCACGTCCTGCAATGATTATTAGTGCAAACGATAATAACTGGTCTCAAGGTCAACCAACTGATCACGTTAAAATTTGGGAATTTGCTCCCAACTGGGCGACACCTACCAACTCAACATTCACTGAGTTAATCACCTTACCTGTATCATCATTTGACGGGATATTTCCTGGCGCAGGATGGTGTAACATAGAACAACCTGGAATCGGCCTATCATTAGACGCAATTGGAGATGGGTTGATGTTGCCAGCAACATGGAGAGACTTTGGAGCATATGAATCTATTGTTTGCTGTCATGCAGTTGATGCTACAGGAACAGGAATCTCAGGGATTAGATGGTACGAACTTCGTGATTCTGGATCAGGTTGGACAATCTATCAGGAAGGAACATACGCACCAAACGATGGAAACAGCCGCTGGATGGGGTCGATAGGTATTGATCAGTTTGGTAATATCTCGATCGCGTATTCTGTTTCGGGTCCAAATACTTACCCTTCAATTCGTTACACTGGTCGTTATGAGTCTGATCCTTTGGGCACGATGACTGTTACAGAGTTTCCTCTTGTTGATGGAACATCTGTTATCAATGATACTGAATGCCGCTTTGGAGATTATGCTCATATGACACTTGACCCTTCGGATGGAATCACTTTTTGGTTCACTGGAGAATACTTCGGTAGTGGTACGCGTAAAACACGTATAGGGTCATGGCAATTAGGCAGTCTCGACTCTATAGATATGGGTGTAACAATAGTGACCTCACCAATTTCAGGAGTACTTACAGCATCCGAAAACGTAACTGTCACAGTTAAGAATTTCGGCACTGCAGATCAAAGCAATTTCGATATCTCTTACAAAATAAATGGTGGATCAATAGTTACAGAGGCCTACATAGGTACCATAATTGCAAATGGAATTTCATCCTATACTTTCACTTCCACAGAAGATATGAGTGCCTACGGAAACTACGAAATTATTGCTTGGACTACAATCTTAGGTGATGGTTTTGCTTTAAATGATACAACGGTAGAGACAATCACACATTATGTACCCGACGATGTTAGTGTGACGGCTATGGTTGTACCAATAACAGGTCAGCTATTCAGTAATTCTGAAACTGTTACTATCACCATTTCTAACTTTGGGTATGTTGATCATAGTAATTTTCCTGTTACCATGATTTTTGATGGTGGAGCTCCAATCACAGAAACAGTAACAGGCACGGTGACATCTCAAGGAACACTTGATTTTACGTTTGCTGCGACAGTTGATATTGAAACTATCGCAACATACAATTATACCTTTTACACAAGTTTAAGTGGTGATTTCAATAATAATAACGACACCCTCAACACAAGCACTGAAACGGTAACACCAGTCTATTGTGTTGGTACAAGCGGAAATTGTTCTGACTGGGATAGTTATATCGGAAGAGTGCGCTTAAATAATATTGATAATTCTTCAAATGATGGACCCAATTGTTTTGATGATTTCACATCTCAAACAATCATAGTTGGTCTAGGTAATACTTATGATCTCGGAGTCACTGTTTTCGAAGATGATTACTACGTGAGTGCTTGGATTGACTATAATCAAAATTTTGTATTCGATGCTAGTGAGTTAGTTGTCGATGCATTCTATTGTCCGAATGCGACCGTTGAAAGCATCACCCCTTTTATTTTGGGAGTAGGAACCACCCAAGGTACTTTTAGAATGCGCTTCAGGGCGATATGGGATGACTATGGACCTCTTGATCCTTGTGGTCCAATTAGTTATGGCGAGACAGAAGATTACATGATTGAGATTGGTTATTTTGCTGGAGTTGATGAGCTTAATGACACCTTTGGAATATCACTTTACACCAACAACAATAACGACCAAATTGCTATAATAGATGGAGCTCCTGACGACTATAATGTAAGAGTTATAGATGTACGTGGCCGTATACTCAAGCGTGAAAAGTTAAATCATAATGGGGGAAAGAGCGATTACGTATTGCCAACTCAGCACCTTGTTTCTGGGACATACATGATTTTTATTGAAAACTCAAAAGGAGATCGTTTGACTGAGAAGTTTGTCATTGTGAAATAACGCCGAAAATGAAAAGGCTCGTAAGGATTGTGAAAAGGCATCAACTATGAAAAGTCAATTCTGCAAATAATGAACATAACATATAAGCATCAATGAACGGTCAAGGCCACTTGACTTCATTGTGCTTACTGTTGAGCGTTCCTTTGGAAGCAAGTAATTTTAACCCTATGGGGAATGAATAGTAAATTTTCTTTTATCGACCTTGTCTCAATCTAAAAAACACCTTTTGGTTCTTCAAAAGAGCAATTAAAGCACCATTTACCCTGTTGTTT
>JABSPQ010000374.1 GCA_013214205.1 Flavobacteriales bacterium | reverse complement strand
TGGCTGGAAACGTGGTATAACAGAAAAAGAAGGCACTCACACTTGGGCAATAAATCAATAGAACAATTTAATCTCAATAATCATCAATTTAATCAGGCGGCATAGCTTAACTTAAACTCCATTATTTTGTTGCAATTCCAGTCCTTGTTTAGGTTGGAACTCCTTGGATAAGTTAGGAGACATTATGGATGGAAAAATAAAACTGGGTTTAAACAAGTAATATGTGGTTAAAGAGCTTTGAAATAGCCCGTTCTGCTGGAAAATAGCTGGAAAAATAGAAAGGCGCTTAAAATAAGCGCCTTCAAATCAAGGTGTTACTCTTTTGTTCTGTGGGCGATGCAGGATTCGAACCATTTATTCAATGTAACTGCACGGAAATTTGAATTAGGAAGATAGCGAAGCACTTAACACTTCACATTTTAAAACTTAACACTTTTTAATTACTTCGGCTTATACCCTTTCTGCTTAGCTAAATCTTCAAGCTTTTTTTGGAAAGACGACTTGCCCTTTTTAGCTTTTGGGCTTGTTTTGAAATCCTCTAGTTTGCTTAAAAGCTTTCCCTCGTCGATGAAGTACTTTTTAATTGCCCATTGCTGGCCGAAAGTCATCATGTTGGCTAAGAAGTAATAATAATTTAGACCAGAAGGAAGCGAGTTAAAGATGAACAATAACATAAGCGGCATAAACTTCATCATGATTTGCATTTGCTTCGCTTGCATCTCGTTTCCGCCACCCATTTGAGCTTGATTAGCATTCATGGATAAGTAAGAAGATGCGGCCATTAAAATGGCGAATAAACTCACATGGTTACCATAAAAATCAGAGATCAAAGGAATGTGTGCAGACCAAGTGATGATTTGATCATATGATGATAAATCGGCAGCCCATAAAAAAGACTCTTGTCTTAATTCAATAGATGCTGGGAAAAACCTAAACATGGCGAAAAGAATCGGCATTTGAATAAGCATTGGGATACAACCTGCCAACGGATTAACTCCGGTGCTTCTGTACAACGCCATTACCTCTTGCTGCTTTTTCATCGCATCACCACCTTCATGCTTCTTATTAATCTTGTCGATTTGCGGCTTTAACACACGCATTTTAGCAGAAGAGAGATATGTTTTATAAGTGATAGGAAAAAGAAGCATTTTAATAATAACAGTAATTACTAAAATGATAACTCCATAGCTGCTAAACAAACCGCTTAAAACGTTGAATAAAGGAATAAGGAACCATTTACTTACCCAGTCGATAAAAGACGGCCCAAGCTGAACAAGCTCGTCGTAGTCGTCATCCATGTCGCTTAGTACATCGTAATCTATAGGGCCAAAGTAAAAACTCATCCCAAACGATTGGTTGGGCTCATTGTTATATGGGATATTTAAATTGGCCGTCATTGTTTTTAGCACCTTCATCGAATCTGTAAGTGCAAGCGTAGTAAGATCGCCTGAATTTAAGAACGATTCGTCGGCAGTAAGAATTGATGTAAAAAACTGTTGTTTAAAAGCAACCCATTTAAAATCAGCAATTAATTTTTCTGTGTCGTCCGACCCTTCAGATATATAATCAGCATCATCATTTTTGTATTTAAAATAGATTGTAGAGTATTTAGTTCTCTCATCTTTAACGTTTTTCTCTAATGGAAGAGCTGTAACTTCCCAATCTAAAGGAAGAGAAGAGATGTTTCCTGGAAGATAATTGTTAATGCCAACCAAGTTGATTTTTGAATTCACTTCGTAGCTATTTCCTGCCAATGTATAAGTGAATTCTATATATTCCGTTTCCGAAGCGTAGTGTCGCATTGCGATAGAGTTACTTTCACCTTCTCTTACATTAAAAGAAGAGCCATTCGTTTCGAATTGCAGTTTGCTTGTTTCAACATATTTATTATCAACAAAAAGTAGGAGTCCAAACTTAGAGTGATCTTCATCCAAAATAATTAATGGTAAAGAATCGTGCGTTTGGTAGTTTTTTAATTCAACATTAGAAACTCGTCCGCCTAAAGAACTGATGGTTACTTTGATGAAGTCGTTTTCAATGATGAAATATTCGTTCTCGGCAGTTGTTGAAATGTTAAATGGTTTGTCTTGAACTTCGGCAACCGCAATTTGATTGGTGTCAACAACAATTGGTGCTTCACTAGCCACCTTTGCTGCTTCCATTTCAATGGTTTTAGACTCTTGAGCAAGTTGATCTTTTTCTGCTTGTTTAGCTTCTGCCGCTTCTTTCTCTGCATTGGCTTTAGCAATCTCCTCTTGCGAAGGAGCTGTGTAGGCCATGTAGCCAATAATAATAGCACCTATAAGTAATGTGCCTATAACCGAATTCTTATCCATTTTTCAACTATAAAATTGCGTGGCAAAGATACTATATATGCTTGTAAATACTAGGAATAACTACGCTTCGAGTTCACTAGATTTAACAGCCGCTTTAATGAAATTTACGAAGAGTAAATGCGGGTTAGAAACCGTGCTTTTATATTCTGGGTGAAACTGAACACCAACAAACCAAGGGTGGTCCTTAAGCTCCACGATTTCAACTAAATCGCTGTCAGGATTTCTCCCTGAAGCAATCATTCCAGCTGCTTCAAACTCTTGAAGGTAGCTGTTGTTAAACTCGTATCGATGTCTATGGCGCTCCATTATTTTAGAATCTTTATAGATCCCTGCAGCTAAAGTATTTTCTTTTACCTTACACGGGTATTGCCCTAAACGCATTGTTCCACCCATATCCGTAACCGTTTGTTGGTCGTCCATAAGGCCAATAACAGGGGATTCTGTATCGGGGTCAATTTCTGTAGAGTGCGCATTTTCCTTGTTCAGTACATTTCGTGCAAATTCGATTACGGCACACTGCATGCCCAAACAAATTCCTAAAAACGGAATGTTGTTTTCTCTTGCATATTGAGTTGCTGTGATTTTTCCGTCGATCCCTCTTTTGCCAAATCCGGGAGCAACTAAAATGCCATCTAATCCTTTTAGGATTTCATTTACATCGCCTTTTTCAATGTCTTGTGAGTGAATCCATTCAACGTTAACCTTGCAGTTATTTGCTGTACCAGCATGAATAAATGATTCGGCAATAGACTTGTAAGAATCTTTTAACTCAACATATTTCCCAACTAAACCAATTGTGATTTCTTTTGCTGGGTTTTTTAATCGTTTTAAGAATTCTCTCCAAACCAATAATTCTGGTTCGTCGCCTAAATCAAGTTTTAGTTTTCTCAAAACCACCTGATCCAATTTCTCGTCCTTCATCAGCAAAGGAACATCGTAAATAGACTCCGCGTCTATAGATTCAATAACAGAATCTAAAGCAACATTACAGAACAATGCTATTTTATTCCTGATTGAATCAGAGATATTCATGTGAGATCTACATACTAAGATGTCGGGCTGCACACCAGATTCTAATAAAGTTTTTACCGAATGTTGAGTAGGCTTGGTTTTTAATTCGCCAGTAGTTTGCAAATAAGGCAGAAGCGTTAAATGCACTACAAGTACATCATCTACATGCTCCCATTTCATTTGCCGAACAGCCTCTATGTATGGCAGTGACTCAATATCGCCAACAGTACCACCAATCTCAGTAATGATAATATCGTAATCGCCAGAATCTCCTAAAAGCCTAACGGTTCTTTTAATTTCATTTGTGATATGAGGAATTACCTGAACGGTTTTTCCTAAATATTCACCTCTACGTTCCTTGTTTATTACAGACTGATAAATTCTTCCAGTAGTCACATTGTTTGCTTGCGAAGTCGGAATATTTAAGTAGCGCTCGTAATGACCTAAATCTAAGTCGGTTTCAGCGCCATCGTCTGTCACGAAACATTCACCATGCTCATACGGATTTAACGTACCAGGATCTATGTTTATATAAGGATCTAATTTCTGAATTGTAACTCTGTAGCCTCTCGCTTGAACAAGCTTGGCAAGAGATGCCGCTAATATTCCTTTTCCCAAGGAAGACGTAACACCACCGGTTACAAATATGTATTTTGTTTTTTTACTCAACCCAAATGAAATTTACATTCACATGGGATGTAAAATTAAATATAAAAAAACAAAACGAGCATTTTGAATCCAGTAATTTCAAACCATTTTTAACGGTTTGTCAACAAATCAATGTAATATTTTGTAGATCAATTCTTTTAATAGCGCTCCCTCCAAAACTGAAGCGCTTCCCACTCCTTTAGATTTTAAGTCGTATTCGCGCAGTAATTCAACGATAGCCACGGTTTTACGGCTTTTATAATTGGTAGCGCCTTCAATATAATCTTTAACAAAAAATGGAGATACCCTTAGTTGAGTTGCCACATTTTTACTGCTTTTGTCTTTTAGGAAGTGATAAATGAGCACTTTTGAGAAAAAATTATACAAAACCGTTATGGTAACAACCATTGGATTGTTCTTTGGATTGTTCTCGAAATAGGTAGCAATTGTATTTGCTTTAAAAACATCTTTTTCGCCCAAAGCCTTCACCAATTCAAAATTGTTGTAATCCTTGCTGATTCCGATATTTTGCTCAATATCGTCCTCGTTAATTTCTTTTCTACCCTCTAAATTCAGAATTAGTTTGTCTAATTCGTTGGCTATTTTGCTTAAATCGTTCCCTAAAAACTGAGAAAGGAGCATGGTTGCCTTTGGAGTAATCTTATATTTTTTAGTGCTTAAAAAAGTAGTGATCCAGGCTGGAACTTGGTTTTCGTAGAGTTTTTTAGACTCAAATAAAACGGCATATTCGTTAACTACTTTATAAAAAGACTTTCGTTTATCCAGCTTTTTATACTTGTAGCAAAGCACCAAGATTGTGCTTTTATTCAGGTTTTCTAAATAGGGTTGAAGGCCTTCTAGTTTATCAAGGTATTGAGCTTCTCGCACAACAACCACTTGATGCTCAGACATTGCTGGGAATCTTTTCGCTTCATTTATTACCGTTAGTACATCGGTATCTCTTCCATATAAAATGGTTTGATTGAATCCTTTTTCGTCCTCAGTTAATACATTATTTGTAATGTAATCGCTTATTTGGTCGATGTAGAACGGTTCTTCGCCCATTAAGAAATAACACGGCGCAAACTTCTTCTGTTTTATATCGGATATAATGTCCTCTGCTTTCACTTACTAATTCGGTAACTTTGAATAAAATTACAAATTCTAACTAGCCAAAATTCAAATGTTGATGATATTATCTCGATTGTTAATATGTAAGCCTCTTTTTTAGCAAAATGGACAATTTGAATCTTCCTACTTACGATTATAAAGTAAAATCTGAAAAGGATAAACTTTTTATTCTAGACTTGATTAGGAAAAAATATGTGGTGCTTACACCAGAAGAGTGGGTTCGACAGCATTTTATTTCCTTCTTAATCGTTCAAAAAGGATATTCTCCCAACTTGATTGCAGTTGAAACCTCCCTTCAATATTTAAATCAAACACGTAGAGCCGACATGGTTGTTTTTAGTTCGGAAGGAGTACCATTGGTAATAATAGAGTGTAAAGCGTCGAGTATAAAAACGTCGCAAAAGGTGTTCGATCAGATAGCAACGTACAACTTACACTTTAAAGCAAAGTACTTGGTGGTTACTAACGGAATGGAACATTATTGCTGTGTTATGGATTATAGCAATAAAAGTTATAAATTTATTAGCGAACTACCTGAGTTCAAAGATTTATAGTGCGTAATAAAACGTGTCAAAACTTCTCTCATCAACGTATAATGTCGGTATGAAGAAACCCCTAACCAAATTAGTTCTTAGTATTAGTTTATTGCTATTCGTAGCAAGTCAGCTTAGTGCGCAATCGGAACACCCCAGTCTATTTAAAAACCTTGATGAAACGGAATACGAAAAAGGTATTGTGGTGTTTCGGGTAAAAAGTGAGCAAAAGTCATTATCAAATCAAGGAGGAGTTTATAGCAAAGGATTTGAACGCTTTGCAAAAGGTCGAAAGATTAAATCGATAGGTCAGGCATATCCGCATGTAAAGCAATTGAAAAAGTCAATTAGTAAATCGGGTGTTGATGTTTCTTTAATATATAAGTTAGAACTAGCCGATGGAGAATCTATAGAAAGAGCAATAACGGATTTGTATAAAAGTGGATTGGTTGTATATGCCGAGCCAAATTATATTTCGCAAGTTCTATATACTCCTAACGACGATAATATTGCGGGACAATTGCAGCTAATTAATTCAAGTGTTTTTGAAGGATGGGATATTAATAAAGGGAGTACTGATATCATAATTGGAATTTCAGACACTGGAATAAAATTGGATCATCCCGACTTGGTTGGTAATTTAAAGTACAACGAAAACGATCCAATTGATTTGGTTGATAATGACGGCGACGGGTATATCGATAATTATTATGGCTGGGATTTGGGCGAAAATGATAACGATCCTACGGCGGATGGACTAAACTCTTATCATGGAGTGGGGGTTACAGGAGTTGCTGCGGCAACTGCCGATAATACTATTGGACTTGCTGGGACTGGATTTAAATGTAAATTTTTGCCCATAAAAATATCGAATGCTATTGGTGCTTTAACCAGTGGAACGGCGAGTATTTATTATGGTGCCGATCAAGGATGTGATATAATTAATTGTTCGTGGGGAAACACATCTTATTCTTATGCTTTACAGGATGCTATTAATTATGCCACATTAGATAAAGATGTACTAATTATAAGTGCATCTGGTAATAACAATTTGGAGCTTACATTTTACCCATGTGCATACGAGCATGTATTGTGTGTAACTGGTCTTACTGACAACACAGATGTTAAAAAGAATAATTCTAATTGGGGCGACTATGTTGATGTTGCTTTTCAGGCCGATTATGCTTGGACAACTTCAACCAATGCTGCTGGAGATGATCTTTACGTTACCACAGGAGGAACTTCTATTGCTGCTCCATTAACTGCTGGATGCGCAGGGATTGTTAGATCTCAATTCCCTTGGATGACTGCCGATCAAGTAGCAGCACAAATTAAATCGACTACAGATAGGGTTGATATGGTTGCTGGAAATGAAAATTATCAGCAAGGATTGGGGAGCGGAAAGGTGAATCTATATAAAGCGCTAACCGATTCTTTTGTTCCAGGGATGGTTGTAGCCGATGTTTTACTGGATGACAATGATGACAATAATTATAAAACTGGTGACACTATTGAGATTTCGGCCAAATTTACCAACCTCTTGTATGCAACATCCGATTTAACGATTGCAATTTCTTGTACTTCTGCTTACGTCGAAATAATTGATACGAGTATTAATCCTGGTGTTCTTGCAATGAATGGAAGCACTAACAATAGTGGCGATCCTTTTAGAATTGAAATCCTTGCTGGTGTTCCTCTAGGAGAAATTGTTCGAATTCAATTTACATACACGGATGGTACATATTCGGGCAAAGATTATGTGACAATAATGCTGAACAAAGATTTTGTCGACATTGTTATCAACGATATTGCCGCCAGCGTTTTTGGTAGCGCCAGAATTGGGTACGCCGATTTGTTTCAATCTTCTGGATCTGGTTTCTTTTACCAAGGGAATTCTTTGCTTTACGAAGGAGGACTTATGATTGCAGGGTCGGTAACTAATGTTGTAGATAATGTGCGTGCAATTGTTCCATCTCACAGCGATCATTTTGAAATTGTAGAAATAATAAAAGAGGTTTCGCCTCCAGAAGTTTCGGATTTTGATGTGTATGGTAAAATAAACGACGACAACGGTGGTGCGGCCAAAATGAATTTAGATATTGTGCAGCGAGCTTATGCATGGAACAATGTAGGGCAAGAGAACTATATAATATTAGAGTACGAAATAGTAAATAATGGCACGGATATTTCGGATTTGTATGCTGGGCTTTTTATGGATTGGGACATAATTGATGCTTCAAGAAATAGAATTATATATGACGAAGATCGAAGAATGGGGATTACTGCAGATAATAATGAGACATTATTTGCAGCTATTAAATTGCTTTCAGCCAATGGAGTTACACATTATGCTACCGATGCTAGTGTTGGTGGAGCAGGAGGCGTGGATATAACAGATACTTTTATTGCCTCAGAGAAATACACAACACTTACAACTGATAGAGATAGTGCAGGTGTTGACGGTACAGGAAATGATGTTGTGGATATATTAAGCACAGGCCCAATTGTATTGTTAGGGAACGATTCTATTAAGGTTGCATTTGCTCTGCTTGGTGGTTTAAGTAAATCTAGCATTGAGGCGGGTGCAGATAATGCACAAGCGATGTATAATGCTATTATTTCTCCTACAGCTTCTGTTTCAGGACAAATTCCTGTTCGCATTGTATCGTTTACACCAAATCCGGTAGATCAAAATGCTACATTAAGTATTGATTTAAAAGAGGGAGCCACTGTAAATATTCAGCTGATAAACATGCAAGGAGGTATTATAAAAACAATTCACAATGGTAACTTGAATGAAGGAACACATCAATTTGAACTTGATCTTTCGGGTGTTCAGAGTGGTACATATTTCTGTAGGTTGAGTAAAGATAGCTTTAGTGTAACCGAAAAAATCGTAGTTCTTCATTAATAACCACCAATTCAACGTGTCATATTAATCTTTGCTTAGCATTTTTTTATACATTTGCCACCCATTAAAAAAGAAGTATGGATTTAAGTAAAATAATAGCGATTTCGGGTAAGCCAGGGTTGTTCAAAGTAATTGCGAAATCAAAAAACGGAGTAGTAGTAGAATCTATTGTAGATAATCAACGATTTACAGCGCATTCTTCATTCATTATCAGCTCGTTCGAAGACATCAGTATTTATTCAAATAATGATGACTATCCCTTAAAAGATGTACTTAAGAAGATTTCTGAAAGTAGTAAAGGTGAAAAATGCATAGGTCATAAGTCATCTGAGGCTGAATTGAAAAAATTCATGATCGACTTACTTCCTGATTATGATGAAGACAGAGTTTATGTGTCTGACATAAAAAAACTAGTTAAATGGTACAACATTCTACAGGAAGCTAAAATTCTTGAAGAGTTAATTGCCGATGCCGAAGAGCCAACTGTAGAAGACGCATCGTATGACGAAGCGGACGGAACTAAGGCAACAGAAGGCGAGAAAGAAGAGAAGCCTAAAAAAGCGAAGAAAGCTGCTGCAAAGAAACCCACTGCTAAAAAGGAGACTGTAAAGAAGTCGGTTTCTGTAAAAGCTCCTGCTAAAAAAGCAGCAGGGAGAGGTAAATAAGCCAGAAGAAGTTTCCTGTCCATACTAATTTCCTGTAAAATACATCCATCATGAGTGAAGGTTTGATCGTAAGAAAAAAGAGACAATTCTTATCAGAACAACTGGATATTAAGGCATGGGAGGATGTTGAGGGATTCTACAAAAGCCTTTCCGAAAGAGAATTAAATACCAAAGAACTTTTAGTTAATTGGATTGCCGATCGCAGCGAAATGGATGCGGTGTTGGAAGAAGATATGGCTTGGCGCTATATCAAAATGAACATCGACACAACCGATAAGGCTCTGGCGGAAAGATTTCAATTCTTTATTGAGCATATCGAGCCAAAAGATTCTGTTTTTTCAAACGAATACGACAAGAAGTTAATCGCATCTGAATTCTTAAATGAGTTGGGCATCGATTACAAGATTTATTTTAAAACTGTTAAAACAGGTCTTGAGATTTTTAGAGAAGAGAACATTCCATTAAATACCCAATTGGGATTAGATTCTCAAGAGTATGGATCGATTACCGGCGCAATGTCTATTGAGGTAGATGGCGAGGAGTTGACCATGCAAAAAGCGGCGCTCTTATTAAAAGAAAAAAACAGAGATACTCGGTACGACGCTTATTTAAAGATAGAAGCAAGAAGACTACAGGATAAAGACGCATTGAATAAGCTGTTTGATAAGCTGATTGGATTAAGACATGAGGTTGCTTTAAATGCAGATTACAAAAACTATCGCGACTACATGTTCGATGAGAAATGTAGATTCGATTACACGGTAAAAGATTGCTTCGATTTTCATGACTCGATTGCCAAAGAGGTTGTGCCTCGATTGGAACGATTCGATATAGAGCGTAAAGAAAGCTTAGGTTTAGATGAATTAAAGCCATGGGATACAGCAGTTGATCCTGATGGAAATGAGCCTTTAAAACCATTTGGTTCGGGCGACGAAATGCTGGATAAAACAATTGAATGTTTTAATAAGATTGATCCTTATTTCTGTGAATGCCTTACTACGATGAAAACAATGGGGCATTTAGATTTAGAATCTAAAAAAGGCAAAGCACCGGGTGGTTTCAATTACCCGTTGTACGAAATTGGTGTGCCATTCATTTATATGAACTCTGTAGGTTCGGTTAGAGATTTGGTTACTATAGTTCACGAAGGTGGGCATGCGATACATTCTTTTTTAACTAGAGAATTAGAAATTACTCCTTTTAAAAGCTTCCCTTCCGAAGTAGCCGAGTTGGCTTCTATGAGTATGGAATTAATTTCGATGGAGCATTGGGAAATCTTTTTTGACGATGCAGAGGAGTTAAAAAGAGCCAAAAAAGAACAATTGATTCAGGTGTTAGGCACTCTTCCTTGGGTTGCTACAATAGATAAGTTTCAGCATTGGATTTACGAAAACCCAACTCATACTAATGAGGAAAGAGAAACGGAGTGGTTGAAGATTTTGGACGAATTGGGAAGTAAACAAATTAGTTGGGCTGGACATGAAGAGGCGAAGGCTAACTTGTGGCAAAAGCAATTACACTTGTACGAAGTTCCTTTCTATTATATAGAATACGGAATGGCTCAACTTGGCGCAATTGCCATGTGGAAAAACTACAAGGAAAACCCTGTTAAAACAATTGAGCAGTACAAAGCTGGTTTAAGCTTAGGCTACACAAAATCTATTGGTGAGATTTACGAAACTTGTGGTGTTAAGTTTGATTTTACTCAGGAGTATGTTAAGGAGTTGGCGGAGTTTGTTATTGAGGAGTTGAATAAGATAAGCTGACTCACCCCCGGCCCTCTCTTCCTAGACCGAAGAGGTCTTGCATAGAGGGTGATCTATTGATGTTGCTGCGCAACATGTTACTATTATTTAATTTCTTGGTTTACTTTATTTAAGGGTTCTCGATAATTCGGTTGGCGGATATTGGGTTGAGCTATAGGTAGGTTGAGTGAAAGGTGACGTAGATACGGAACATGTACGGATGGTATACGGAACATCGACTCTTTCCCTAGCCCTCTCTCTGGTTTTGTTCAGTAAAGTGTGTCATTATTGTAATCATTGTCAGTTCGAGTGAATTCCGTGAAAACGGAATTCACTCGAACTGACAATGATTAACAGGCATGTGTCTTAAAACAGGATAATGTTCTTAAAACTGTCGGTTCGAGTAATTTTTCTTCTTTGGAAAATTGTATCGAGAACAAGGTAAGACCGTTGCAAGGAGTATATTTCAATAATTTCGGGTAAGTAATGCGCTTAAGTATCTGGATATCAGATATTTAATATGTATCTTTAATACGTATCTTTAATGTGTGAAATTAGAGAAATCCCCGACCTTGGCAGATAGTTTTTGTGATTTAAGAACAAGAAATATAAAGACTACATTTTTCACACAAATGAATACACTATTAGATTGGAATAAAATAGGTTCTATTATAGATCAACACTATAAGAAAGGTAAAAGCGCAACAGGTAAGCCCTCGTATA
>JABSPQ010000373.1 GCA_013214205.1 Flavobacteriales bacterium | reverse complement strand
GTTGAAATACCTAAATTCAAGTAATAAATGCAACTTTTAGATTTGCTACGTTAGGTATAAATTATCGAAACAGCAAGAGAACCATTTCTCTTGCTGTTTCGATGGAATATTAGCCATACTGCTGTAGATCGAAAAACAAGAAGTTGCATGGCACATATTGGAAGCGGGATCACTACAGTTAGTAAACGTTAATCAATAGTGAGATCCCCGTGTATTTAGAAAGAACGAAATCACGAGGATGACGTGTGCGGTGAGGAAAAGGTATATAGTGGAGGCTGTGATTGAAGAACTGATGGCTTCTTTAACCCACCAAGTACAGCACAGTAAATTGCTTATAATTCTGTATTATTGGAATAGAATCACAAGCGGATGCTTGAGGTAAACTCTATAAGGTTATGAGTGTATTAGATAATGTTTTAAAGGGCTTAATGCGGAGGTATCAGGAACGGGTTCTAGATGTGTCGGTAGTTACCAAAGCTTTGATTAAGAACGAAATTGTTTCTGATATCAACGAAATAAGCAACGATCACATTGCTTTTAGAACAATGGGAGTGCCTCAGTTGGGCATCGCATCTTTCGAAAAAATATTTAAGCATTACGGATACGAGCGGAGAGACAATTACTATTTCGAACAGAAAAAAGTAAATGCCAAGTGGTATGCACCACCCGAATCACACTTACCTCGAATCTTTATTAGCGAATTAGATGTATCGGCTTTCTCAGACGAGATTCAAACTGTGATAACTTCTTATACCGATCAGATTACAGCAGACCCTGTAGATAAAATCGATTTGGATAATGCCGATGAGGTGGATGCCTTTTTGCATGCGCCTTTATGGGAAACACCGTCTTGGGAAGACTATAAGACATTACAATCGGCAAGTGAATATGCTGCTTGGGTTATTTACAATCGTTATTATTTAAATCATTATACCATTTCGGTTCACGAATTACAGGCTGGTTATAACTCAATTGAAGAGTTTAATAAATTTGTAAAAGCCGAAGGAGTTAAGTTGAATAATGCCGGCGGAGAGATAAAAATAAGTGAGGATGGTTTGTTGTTGCAAAGTTCAACGGTTTCTCAATTGTGCGAAGCAACTTTTTTAGATGGAGATAAACACATGATTTCGGGAAGCTATGTTGAGTTTGCCGAACGGAAATTGTTACCGGAATTCAAAGGTTTGAGCAATGACAAAATACAACGCCACCATAGGAGAGATGGGTTTGAGGTTGGCAACGCGGATAAAATATTCGAAAGTACTTTCCTAAGTCAAACAGATCGAGATAAAGAATAGACCAAGTATTTCAAAATAAAAATTAATAATTAAGATGACTAATAAACCCCATGTATGGCTTAGAGCCGAAACAAAACCAATGGAGCGCAGGGTTGCTCTTACGCCAGAATGTGCTAAACAAATGGTTGATGCCGGATATAAAGTTACCGTTGAGGATTCTTCGCAAGGCGCTATTCCAATTTCAGCATATGCCAATACTGGCTGTGACATTAAGGAAGCACACTCGTGGAAGGATGCAGATAAAGATGTAATTGTTTTTGGTTTAAAGGAACTCGAAGAGGAATCTTGGCCATTGATACATCGTCACATTCATTTTGCACATGTGTATAAAGAACAAGAAGGTTGGAAATCGCAATTAGATCGTTTTGTAAAGGGACAAGGGGAATTGTATGACCTCGAATATTTGGTACATGAGAATGGACGAAGAGTTGCCGCATTCGGATTTTGGGCTGGCTTTGTAGGTGCAGCCGTTGCTATAAAAGCATGGGGACGAAAGCAACAAAAGTTGAGTCCGGTACTTGCTGAATTGGGAGCTTTTAATAGCAAGCAAGAAATGATAGCTGATGTATTGGCTAGTATACCTGCAGATGCTAAACCTAAGGTAATGATAATGGGAGCCAAGGGTAGAAGTGGGCAGGGTGCTGTTGAAATGGCTGAGAGCATAGGCGCCGAATTGGTTAAATGGGACATGGAAGAAACTGCAAAAGGCGGACCTTTTAAGGAGATTCTGGAGGCAGATGTTTTTGTGAATTGTGTTTTTGTACAAGCCATGTTGCCACCTTTTTTAACCAAAGAAATGTTGTTAGAAGGCGGCAGAAAACTTTCTGTAATCTCAGATGTAAGTTGCGATCCATTCAGCGATTTTAATCCGTTGCCTATTTACGATCAAATAACAGATTTTGCTAATCCCGTTTTAAGGCTTGTTAATGGCGAAAATCCATTAGACCTTATTGCAATAGATCATTTACCTTCGATGTTGCCTGTTGAAAGTAGCGAGGATTTTTGCAATCAGTTGCTGCCGCATTTATTACAATTGGACAATCTGAATGAAGGTGTTTGGCAGAGAGCGAATAAAATATTTAAAGAAAAAACAGAACAGTTATGAGTACAGTACATTGGTTAGGAGCAGGATTATCGTCGTTGCCAGGAATTCGAAAAGTAGCTTTAACAGATCAAGAAATGATCTTGTGGAATCGGACGTTATCTAAAGCGCAAGAGGCTGTAACCGGTCTTGGTATTGAGATTCCTGTTAAACAACTTGATTGGGACGTTTTAGAAAACGAGATTGAAGCAGGCGATGTAGTGGTATCTATGCTGCCTGTTAATTTCCATTTTAAGGTAGCCGAATTGTGTTTATCTAAAAACGCAAATTTTATATCGAGTAGCTACATCTCTCCCGAAATGCAAAAGCTTCATAATTCTGTTTTAGAAAAGGGTTTATGCTTTGTAAACGAAGTAGGTTTAGATCCAGGTTTAGATCATTTGTTGGCGCATGCACTAATTGCTAAATATCAGAACTCAGATGCTTTTGATGTAAAGAACCAGCATAACTTTAGATCTTATTGTGGTGGATTTCCCAAAGTGGCAAACGATTTTAAATACAAATTTTCGTGGTCGCCATTTGGAGTTTTGAAAGCTTTAAAATCTCATGCACAATGGATCGGAGACGGAGAAGTAAAACAAACGGAAAAACCTTGGCAGGCTTTATCTGAATTTGAAATGGTGTTACCGAATGGAACTATAGAGGTTTTTCAAGCGTATCCAAATCGAGATTCTTTGCCTTTTAGAGCGCAGTATGGATTTGATGAATCTTGGAACATCAAGGAGTTTGTTCGTGGTACTTTAAGATTAGGCGGCTGGGCAGAAGCTTGGAAACCTTTATTTGATGAGGTAGATCAACTTGAAGGAGATAGCGGCTTAGAAAGATTGCAAGAAATTAGCAACGAACTTTGGGACAAATATCAATATGATGCTGGAGAAGCAGACCGTGTTGTATTGTCGGTAGAGCTTGAAGTGAAAGATGCGCAAGGCGAAAACGTGTTGTGGAAAAAGAACAGTTCTGTAGATGCGGCAGGGAACGACAAAGGCTCTGCAATGGGCCGATTGGTTTCTTTAAATGTTGCCATTGCAATACAAATGTTGATGTCAGGAAAACTGGAAAAAGGAGTGTCTGCCGCGCCTCATCAAGAATCGGTAGTTAAGGATTGGATGGGTGAACTGGAAGATTTAGGCGAATCTGTTTTCGAGAATTAAGTTTGAAATAGATTGCTTAAATTAGTGAAAGAACCAAACATGAAATTTAAGCCGTGCGAACTATTGTTGTATTCATTCTATTTTATTAAAATATTGTGCTAGAATTATGTAACATGTTTACAAGAAAACTAGTCCCACGAGCGGACGCTCGCGGGAGATACTATTAGTTTTCTTTAATTATTTTTCTAGACATCGAACCGTTTTCAGAACTCAATTTTAGCATGTACATGCCTTCTACAAGATTGCTTACGTTAATGGTAGAAACCTGATTACTGAGTGTTTCTTTCATGATTAACTTTCCTGTAAGTTCAGAAATTGTCATTTCTACATCGCCTAACATTTCGGTTAATTCAATTACCAATTGATCTTTAACAGGAACAGGGTAGATGCGCACTTTGCCTAAAGAGTTGTTTTCGATGCTGGTCAACTCATTTTTAGCGTACGGATTCTTTATCTCATTATTCACATCCTGCACAAGGTATTCGCGCACAAAATCTGAATACGCATATTCCTCTTTGCCATTATTTACAGCGTCTATTCTATACTTAAATTCAACTGTACTTCCAATCGGCAAGTCGGAAATGGTAACGGTATAAACGCTGTCGCCATCTAAGTCTTCCATAGCGGTAAGTGTGCCACCCCAGCTATTAAGATCCGAAACCATATCTACAGATTGAGTTGCAGGATCAAAATCATCATCCCTAATCATCTTACTCATGTCGACATTAAACACTACGTCCACGCTAGTTTCTGCAAGTAGAGGGAACAATTTGTAAAGAGCAACTTGGTAACGGCCTAAGTCGCCAATGTTTTCGTTCATAAAACCACCTTCCGCAGTTACCGTAACGTTGTGGGAAACACCAGTCAATAAATCGATAAGCGTATAATTACCAGGGGTAAGGGTGCCATACGACAACGAAATACTGACGTCGGAAGCTGTGAAGGCTTTTAAATTTGAAGCTACTATAATGGCTTCATCACCATCCTGACGTAGGAATGTATAAGTTCCATCATCGGAATCTATTGTGAAGTAGTTCCCTTTTCTTAATGCCGATTGATCCTGACGAATTCTAATAAACTGTCGGTAAATGTGCCAGAAAGAAGTATAGTTAACTTGCTGATCGGCAATGTTGAAAGTTTTGTATTTAGAGTTAGGGGTCATCCATGGAGTGCCAGTAGAAAATCCTGCATTAGTTTCACCGCTCCATTGCAGTGGCGTTAGATTGTCCATGTTATCCGTGGTGCCAATCATGCCAATTTCATCTCCATAATAAATGTAAGGAACGCCGGGCAAGGCTAGCATTATTTTAGCGGCAGATTTAGCTTTTAAATAATTGTTTTCAAGCTGATTTACCACCCGATCTTCGTTGTGGTTATTGAGCTTAGTACCGAATTGTAAATATGGGTAAGCTGCCATGGCATCCGCTACCTCACTGGAAATTAATGAAGAGTTAGAGCTAAGGAACGATTGGATTAGGGACGAAGATATGTTGTGTGCAAAGCCATTATCAAACCCTCCATCAGTTACATATTTACTTGCTTCAGCGGTAGAAGTATTTGCATCTCCAATTCCGTACACATCTGGATTTATAGATTTGTTAAATGAACTAAGCTCATTCCAAAACGTGATTGTTTTATCTGTGTTTTTAAAAGTTGAATCTGTCTCCCAAATATTAATTGCGGCATCCCATCCAAAACCATCAACATCCATATCGTTTAACCAATAAAACACGGCGGCGTACATTAGGTCTTTAACAGAGTCGGAAGCATAATTAATATCTGGTTTGTTTGCTCCTAAAACGCCGTAAAAATAATTTCCAGCTACTTCGTGCCACACGGTTTCACCATCATTGTTTGTTAATCCAGCAGTAGGAGCAGCATCTTCCCATCTGTACCAATCCCTTTCATAATTAGTAGAACTTAATGATGCTTTATACCACTCGTGTTCTGTAGATGTGTGATTTATTGGGTAATCGATAATTACTTTAATTCCTCTATCATGTGCAGCTTGAACGAGGTTTTTGAAATCGTCATTTGTTCCGTAATCCGATTCTGTAGCCATAAAATCAGTTGCATCGAAACCGTCGTCGCTATCAGATTCTTGAACTGGCATTAAATAAATTCCAGTAATTCCGAGGTCGGTTTGCGTTAACGAATCGCCATCATTTAAGTAATCTAATTTTGCTGTTACACCATTAAAATCACCGATTCCATCACCATCCATGTCGTAAAAACTTCTCACGAAAATCTCGTAGAAAATCTCGTCGTTCCACTTACTTGCTGTGTTGTTGGTAACTCGAATGTAGTCTGCAATAAGGAGCGTATCCACCAAAGTATCATTGGTAACAATTAGCTCAACGTCGTAAGTTCCTACGGCATCATAAGTAACTACAGGGTTTTGATCGGTAGAAGTAGATGGTGTTCCGCCAGGAAACGACCACTCCCAGGTTGCAGCATCCCACCAAGAGTTATCTGTAAACGCAATTACTTGATTTGGTACTGCGGCTCTACTAGAAGCTTCAAACTCTACCCGCAATATTTTTGCAATGTCATTTTCTGGTCTACCATCAGGGAAATAAATGTCAAGTAAATATTGAATGTGAGCAACGGTATTGTCATAGTTGTTTTCGCTCCAGTTTTCATGACATTCCCAATGTTGTTGATGCTCGGTATGAAAAGGTGTTTGATCTGGATCTCCACCAGTTCCAGGATAAATGCGCAGGGCATGAGCCTGGCATTCTGTAAGGTTCTTAGGCACAACCGACATGTAATGCAGAAGGGTGTCGTAAATTCTTTGAGAAGGTTGAAGATCCGCCTCAGTAATTGTGAAATACAACTCGTCAAAATTCTCAGGAGGTCTGCCCCAAAAGTGAAGTATAGGTCTTAAATCTGCACCAGCGGCTTTCGACAATCTAAAGATCCTATCATCGATTGGATGGTTAGTTTTTTGGATAATTAAACCATTCTCAAAATCTTCATGAATGGTTCTGTACATTCTTTCGTATAGCCCCCAGCCAAAAAGTCGTGCTATGTCAACGTATTTGGCATGGCCTCTTAATTGGTATTGCATTTCGTCAGCACCTCTCATTGGTAAATTGTTCCTAAATCGGTCTGCAATCATCCAACTGTTTGCCACATCATCAAACGATAGATCGTATCTGTCTTGAAAAGAACCTCCTAAGGCCGAATCGATACTCACTCCCAACTGGTTTTTAACAGCAGCCTCAATTAGATTAACAATTGATTCTGCTTCGCCAGTAAAAAACGAAGGGAAATGCGAATGTCCTAATTCATGCAAAACTGCGAACGACACATTAAGAGGCAGGTTAAGGATTGCTTCGTTTCCTAATCCATCGTAAGTCTTTTTGGGGTTGTATGTAGTGTTTACCATAGGGTAACCAGGGGCGTGGAAGCCATAAGGCATAATTACATCTACTTGTCGATACATGGTTTGTGTTCCTTGAGGTTTAACTCTTCCGTGTAAAGAGTTAATGATATCGCACGCTTTATCCCATTCCCTCATCATGGTTTCAGGATCTTCATAAGCAGTGATAAAACTGGTTGGCACTTGAATTAAATATTTATCAGATTCGAAATCCGCCCATGCACCTGGGTGAAGTCTTTCAGTATCTTGCCAATCGGTTAAAGTCGTTTTATTAGTACTTGTGGCGGAATACAAAGGCGCTCTTACCGCTCCAATAAACTCTATGGCAACATCACCTTCTTCTTCACCTTCTGGAACTTCTAAATAGATGTTTCCTCCAAGGGGAGTACTAACCGTAATGGTGTCGTTTATTATGGGATAAACAATTGAAGTAAGCCCTAATCGTTTAACTTGTTTTCTATAAGTGAGGTCGAAATAATGAGCACCTACACGAATGGTAAAGTCCTTATCCACCAATGCTGCTGGCACTACTACTTTAACAATTGTTCCAGGTGCAACATAAGCACCGGTTGGTCTGCGAGAACGCATATCATCGTGAAAATATACTGCTGTACCCCATCTGTCTATATTGGATGCATTCACATTTCTTGTGTAACTATTTAATGAATCTGTAGGAGGGGCAACTTCGCCAGGGAAAAAGTTTGCAGTTAGAAAACCTGCACCATGATACAACTCTGGAAATTCTTCAATTTTAGCAGCGCTATAAGTTCTTATAATGGCGTCTTGAAGGTACAGCATGGTATATTCAATTGCTTTGCCAGTGGTGGGCGTTTGGGTGTAGGAGGTAGAGCCAATAGTAAAAAGAGGCCCTACAGTTGTTTCGAATGTTTCAACTAAATCAAATGCTTGAGCGATAACAGCGGAATCGACAGCAATTGCAGAAATGTTTTCTTTTATCGTTTCAAGATGAACAAGAATTTGTGCTCCAGTAAGTGTGGTTGTTGCTGTGATGTGATCTTGAAGTGCGGTAAATGAAGCGCTGAGATTAGCGGCAGGTGTTGCTACGTCCATTGTACTGATGGTTTGGCGCCAAAATGCACCAGTGCCTGCTCTGCCAAAAGTTCTGTTGCTTGTAGTGAATGGGCCAATTTGATTGAAGAGGTAGATATAGATTCCATCGTCTCCGTAGGCCACATTAGTTGGTTCTGTAAACGTAGGGTCGGTTCCACATTCTGTATATCCGGTAGGCCCTTGAGCAAATAATGAGATGGTTGAAACAATAATTGCTGACGTAATTACTAAGACTTTTTTAAGCATTGTGTTGCGTTTTAATTAGATGTGGCTTTCAACCATTAAAATATCTGTAACTAATTGAATTTTCACTGATTAAATATGGCGATAATGGGACGAAAATCCTACCTGTTGTGTCTGTTATTAACGTGCTATATCTAATATGCAGGGCAATCGGGTCTAAGTCTTCATTACTTTGGCTCTGAATTTATCGTCTAATGAAGCCTTAATTCTCATTCTATTCACACTCATTCCTTTTGTTTTGGCCTGATTAACAATATTTAAACCTATTTTTCTAAAAAGCGAGAAGTTTTGGTCAGCATCTTGATTTCTAATACGGGATAAATCTTCCTT
>JABSPQ010000372.1 GCA_013214205.1 Flavobacteriales bacterium | reverse complement strand
GGCACCACCGCCACCGCCACCATCAACTTTGGTTCCTGCACCGCCACCGTTTGCTATGCCTCCTGACCCAAAATCATGTTGACTGCATATTGAAGTAATATTTCTTGCACCACCCATACCATCGTCGTCATATTCAACATAGTTAAATGCCCATCCTCCTGAGGAGAACTCTCCTTGGTCACGCTCATAGAAAGTCCCGAGAACAATCCCTGGCCCTGGGTCACCTGATTGACAATAAGTACTGGCAATACCTTCTCCTTT
This sequence comes from Flavobacteriales bacterium, assembly GCA_013214205.1. Classification (GTDB taxonomy): domain Bacteria; phylum Bacteroidota; class Bacteroidia; order DT-38; family DT-38; genus DT-38. The sequence continues at coordinate 3,742 of JABSPQ010000372.1, read as the reverse complement.
AAATGATCCAAACTCAACATCTAAAGTATCATTAGCAACCCATTGCTTTGGGAATCCACCATAATAGCCACCTGCTAAATTGAAGGTTCCCCCTCTAAATCCACCACCTTGTCCGAAGGTAGCGCCAAAAATATCAGAGTCTGTTACTCCCAAGTCGCCTGTTAGAGAATAGGTGCCACTTACACTTATTGCATAAACGCCACCAGTATATCCATCCCAATGTGGGGGGGCATTGCTTCCATCTTCTGTATAGTTCCCTGATCCGTCATCTGCAGGAATGGAAATTATTTGAACGTTTGAATTGACGTCATATTTATCCACCGTTATGTTTAAAGTTATGCTAATTGCACTAACAGCAGTAATTGTTCCAAATTCGTAAGTACCAGCTTCGTTGTACGCCGTTACTTCACCATAGCCTGCATCGTTGTTTTCATATATGTTAGCACCTTTCATTTGAATAATTAGTGCTTTTTCTCCTACAACAAAGCCAGCCAAATTATAATATGAGTTGGTAGTAACAACATTGCCGGCAACACCAGTTACAGCAGCATAGGTGTTTTGAGCACTGACGTTAAAGGAGACTAATAAAAAAAGTGAAATTATAAAGAGAAACTTCATGGGTTAGATTTAAGGTTTCAAGTGAAAGTACAAATTTATTCCCCAGCCGTATACCCTTCAGGTTTAAAACCTAACTCCGAATCTATCACTGCGCCAAGGGTCCAGTTAACTTCGGTGTCGTTAATATCCTTCGCTATTGTAAGTTTTGAATCGGCATATTTAAAGCCAAAAACTTTGTCGAAAAGCAAGCTGAAATACGTGCCGTTAATCTCGTAACCATGTACAAAATTGGTGTCGTTAGGATTGGCTTCTTTGAGCTCTGCAATAGTTTTACCACACAGGTTATCGATAGACTTATCCAACTGTTTAAAGTCGATTTCGTTTTCGAATCCCAAACCTTTAAGTGTAAAATAGTAACTGGACAGGCCAATGAAATCACCGTTTAATTCGGGTGCTCTATATTTTTGGAAGATACAATGTGGGCCGTTGCTTTCTAAATTTTCGCAATACGCATTAAACTTGTCTACAATAATGTCTCTGCATTCTTCGCAGTTGGCGGTTCCCGAATTAATACTATCAGGGTAGTTGATTGGGTAACAAGCAGGGGAGTTGATGGTTTTTTGCATTTCGTTTACACCCAAGTACAAAAAGCTTTTAGAGTAAACATTGTACTCTTTTCCTTTAATATTTCTTGTCAAAACTTCACCACCAAAATCTTCTGCGGGGGTAAATGCAATTTGTGCTGATGCGCCACCCATTTCTATTAAGCCTTCTCTTTTTGTTTTGGGATCGAATCTGTCGTCGAGGTAATTTAGCGCCAACCATGAATACAGCCCTTCGTATTTTCCTGAAATGGTTAAACAGTTTTCTAAATTAAAAATGCCTTCGCTGCTAACGATGTAGGAGATTTTCGCAAAGATTTGATTTCTTTTCATCTTGCTAAGCACCCTCATGCCAGCTGTAGCCATAATATACAACGACACCTTTTCGTCGGTTGCGTCAATCATTCCTCTGGCTTCTTTAAGCAGGGTTAAAATGTTCTCTTTTCCTTTTGTTGGATTGTCTTCAAATTCGGAAACACCTGGGGTAACTTTGTGCTGCCCCACCAAACTGATTTCTGGCAAACCAGCATCAGCAGTTTTGGTAATCTTGTAAACATAAATTCTACTTCCCGAACTTCCCGCATCTATAACTGCTTTGTAGGATATTGTAGCACCATCTTGAGCATGGAGTGCAACGCTGAAAAAGATAAGACACGTTGCAATTAATAGGAATTGAAATTGTTTGAAATTCATGTTGTTTGTTTTGTAGCGAAGAATGCTTGTGGTATTGCCTGTCTGCTAAGATAGGAAAACTCCTGATGTCGTGATTGTTAAAGACTTGTTTAGTCTCGGTCGTCTTCCCAGATTATAGTTGCTTCCGTAGCATTGTCGAAAAAGTCGGGGCACAAATTATCTCCATCTCCACTCAAACCACCACCTGGACTGCATAGGTGATAGCAATCTTCGCTGTACACATAACTCGTCGCATCGCAACATCTGCTTGGGAAATAATATACGGTTTGTCCGTCGAATTGGTAGCTGTAAATTATTGCTGGCGTACTCCAAACATCTTCTTCCGAGATGTCTTTAATTTTATCTTCAATGCATTCTGGTGTGTCTTTTGGGAGATCTAGTTTATTGCAAGCGGTTAAAATTGTACAAAGTAATAGTAGGCTTAAGATTTGTTTCATTAGAAATTATTTGATTTTGATTAACATGTAATTTAATAGGTAGCCTTCTGAAACTACTCTTGTTAAGCCAATTGTGTCGTCTGAAATATACCCACATTTGTACACGATTCCGTTTAATATTATCGAATGTCCTTTTAATTGATAGCTACCTGATTTACTTGTTGGTGAGATTTTGAATTTTCCTGCTGTTAAAGAAATCGATTTGCAAGAAGGGTCAAGAAGTTCTTTTGTTAGGTCTACAGTTTGATCTAAATTATCGATGCTCACTGCTGGAAATCGGTGGTCTATTGTCCAAGTGCCTTCAATAGCGGAAGCAAGGTCTTCCGCTGTTCCTTGTGCAAACGCTCCAATCGACATTAATAGGATGAGCGCTCCGATGAAAATTCTTTTCATTATTCGTTTTGTAATCTAGGCATCTAAATTAATCAAATTCATTCGCTAGTAAATCCCGAAACTGATTTTAAAACCATATTGATGGCTTAACCCGTGCTTATCGAAGAAGGGTTGATCTAAAAATGTACTTAAACTTTCGTTGTCTAAAGTGCTGTTGTTTAACGAGATTCTTTCATAGAATATGCTCACTAAAAAATTATTTCTAAAACTTAATTCGTCGTTGTTTTCTTTTGGCTTGATAAATAAAGAAGCAGGTTTACATACCAATTGAATGTTGAGTTTAACTGGTACATCTAATGAAATCCATTCCGTGTATTCTGGGTAATAATCGGGATAGTGCATTGCTCCATAAATGGGAAATGTATAAAAGCCTTTTTTTATCACTAGCATAAATCCTCCATATTTATTGGGGAACGGACTAAACATAATGCCCCAATTGGTTAAATAACTTCCCCAGAATTCATTGTCGTTAAATGCTCCGAGCAGCAGTTCTGTTCTTACAGAATCTAATGAATTGCTATGGCCTGTAATGATGTTGTTGTTAATGTCGTCTTGTAAAATACTGTGTTTCCAGTTGCTTCCCGCCACTTTGAATCCCCTAAAGTCGAATAGTAAACCCAATACAAATTTGCCTTTGAAAGGCCATGCTCCATTTAATCCAAAACTAATATGCCCTCCATTAGTGGGTAAAACATCACCTATGGGAGTAGTGCTTAAATTATAGCTGGCGTAAACTAAAGATGCTCGAAATGGTTGTTTGTTAACATCGGATTGAGCAGAACAGGTGATTGAAACTGCTAATAAGATTACTGCAAAAATAGATTTGAAATAGTCTTTCAAATTGCTTTGGTTGGTTATTCATTTTTGTTTGGCTCGACACACCCCGATTTCGTTTTTGGCGTTTTAAAACCCCTCTCTAGAGCTACCGTGTGTACACAAATATTTGAGTATCTTGCTGTTCCAAAATGGAATTAGATTTTAAAGGATGTTTTGGAGACCGTCGATTGCAGCTCCGAGCAAGAAAGATGATAGGTGAATTATTTACCAAATGCGTTCACT